>NZ_JBZYAO010000034.1:0-92614 GCF_059820445.1 Paenibacillus sp. sgz302190 | reverse complement strand
CTGTCGGCGTCGCCGTCTGCGGCATGATCGTGTAGCTTTCGCTCATCTCGGCACTATTGGTCATGCCCGATTTTACCGCAATCGCCTTGATCGTCATCGCGCTTGTCACGCTGATCGGCGTGCTGTAAGCCGTACTGCTGGCGGTTGGCGTGCTGCCGTCGGTCGTATAGTAGATCGTCGCTCCAGAAGTGGACGTCGACAACGCTACGGTCGTGCCCGACGCTACCGCGCCGCCGGACGGATTCGCTGTCGGCTTCGCCGCTTGCGGCATGATCGTGTAGCTCTCGCTCATCTCGGCACTATTGGTCATGCCCGATTTTACCGCAATCGCCTTGATCGTCATCGCGCTCGTCACGCTGATCGGCGTGCTGTAAGCCGTACTGCTGGCGGTCGGCGTGCTGCCGTCGGTCGTGTAGTAGATCGTCGCTCCAGAAGTTGCCGTGGACAACGCTACGGTCGTGCCCGACGCTACCGCGCCGCCGGACGGATTCGCTGTCGGCGTCGCCGCCTGCGACATGATCGTGTAGCTTTCGCTCATCTCGGCACTATTGGTCATGCCCGATTTTACCGCAATCGCCTTGATCGTCATCGCGCTCGTCACGCTGATCGGTGTGCTGTAAGCCGTACTGCTGGCGGTTGGTGTGCTGCCGTCGGTCGTATAGTAGATCGTCGCTCCAGAAGTTGCCGTCGACAACGCTACGGTCGTGCCCGACGCTACCGCGCCGCCGGACGGATTCGCTGTCGGCTTCGCCGCTTGCAGCATGATCGTGTAGCTCTCGCTCATCTCGGCACTATTGGTCATGCCCGATTTCACCGCAATCGCCTTGATCGTCACTGCGCTTGTCACGCTGATCGGCGTGCTGTAAGCCGTACTGCTGGCGGTCGGCGTGCTGCCGTCGGTCGTATAGTAGATCGTCGCTCCCGTCGTGGACGTTGACAACGCTACGGTCGTGCCCGACGCTACCGCGCCGCCGGACGGACTCGCTGCCGGCATCGCCGCTTGCGGCATTGCGGTGATTGGGCCGGACTTCACTATCCTTCCACCTAATCCCACCGCCACATACGTGCCGTTTCCACAGATGACGCTATATAGATGATACATAATGCCGCTCATTCGGCTCGTCCAGTTCGCCCCGTCGCTGGAGGTCACAATCGTTCCACTGTTCCCCACCGCCACATACGTGCCATTTTCGTAGGTGACGCCATTTAGCTGATTCGGAGTGCCGCTCGTTCGGCTCGTCCAGCTCGCTCCGTCGCTGGAGGTTACAATCGTTCCACCTAATCCCACCGCCACATACGCCTCGTTTCCGTAGGTGACGCCATATAGATAATTCATAGTGCCGCTCGTTCGGCGCGTCCAGCTCGCTCCGTCGCTGGAGGTTACAATCGTTCCACCTAATCCCACCGCCACATACGCCTCGTTTCCGTAGGTGACGCCATATAGATAATTCATAGTGCCGCTCGTTCGGCGCGTCCAGCTCGCTCCGTCGCCAGAGGTTACCATCGTTCCACCTGCTCCCACCACCACATACATGCCGTTTCCGTAGGTGACACCATTTAGATTACTCATAGCGCCGCTCGTTTGGCTCGTCCAGCTCGCTCCGTCGCTGGAGGTTACAATCGTTCCACCTAATCCCACCGCCACATACGTGCCGTTTCCGTAGGTGACGCCAGATAGTTGATTCGTAGTGCCGCTCGTTCGGCTCGTCCAGCTCGCTCCGTCGCTGGAGGTTACAATCGTTCCGCCTGCACCCACCGCCACATACGACCCGTTTCCGTAGGTGACGCCATATAGATTATTCGTAGTGCCGCTCATTCGGCCCGTCCAGCTCGCTCCGTCGCTTGAGGTTACAATCGTTCCGCCTGCACCCACCGCCACATACGCCCCGTTTCCGTAGGTGACGCCATATAGATTATTCGTAGTGCCGCTCGTTCGACCCGTCCAGCTCGCTCCGTCGCTGGAGGTTACCATCGTTCCACCTAACCCCACCGCCACATACGCCCCGTTTCCGTAGGTGACGCCGTGTAGATTATTCGTAGTGCCGTTCATTCGGCTCGTCCAGCTCGCTCCGTCGCTGGAGGTTACAATCGTTCCACCTGCTCCCACCGCCACATACGTACCGTTTAAGTAGGCCACACCTTGAAGATTATTCGTAGTACCGCTCGTTCGGCTCGTCCAGCTCGCTCCGTCGCTGGAAGTTATAATCGTTCCACCTACTCCCACCGCCACATACGTGCCGTTTCCGTAGGTGACGCCAGATAGTTGATTCGTAGTGCCGCTCGTTCGGCTCGTCCAGCTCGCTCCGTCGCTGGAGGTTACCATCGTTCCACCTAATCCCACCGCCACATACGTGCCGTTTCCGTAGGTGACGCCAGATAGTTGATTCGTAGTGCCGCTCGTTCGGCTCGTCCAGCTCGCTCCGTCGCTGGAGGTTACCATCGTTCCACCTAATCCCACCGCCACATACGTGCCGTTTCCGTAGGTGACGCCAAATAGTTGATTCGTAGCGCCGCTCGTTCGGCTCGTCCAGCTCGCTCCGTCGCTGGAGGTTGCAATCGTTCCTCTTGCACCCACTGCCACATACGACCCGTTTCCGTAGGTGACGCCAAATAGATGATTCGTGCCGTTCGTGCCGCTCGTCCAGCTCACTCCGTCGCTGGAGGTTACAATCGTTCCACTGTTCCCCACCGCTACAAACGTCCCGTTTCCGTAGGTGACGCCATTTAGATTACTCGTAGCGCCGCTCGTTCGGCTCGTCCAGCTCGCTCCGTCGCTGGAGGTTACCATCGTTCCACCTAATCCCACCGCCACATACGTGCCGTTTCCGTAGGCGACGCCATATAGAGCATTTGTAGTGCCGCTCGTTCGGCTCGTCCAGCTCGCTCCGTCGCTGGAGGTTATAATCGTTCCACCTACTCCCACCGCCACATACGTGCCGTTTCCGTAGGTGACGCCAGCTAGATTATTAGCTGTTGGCAACGGACTCCGGATATTCCACTCGTCAAGAGAATCTGCAAAAGCATACTGAGGAATATTGGCTGCAATTAAAAATAATACCATGACTATCGAAATCCAACGTTTGATCATTGTTTTCTTCCACTCGCCTTTCCCTGCATTCCTTTGATCGTATTCTCAAACTTTTCAACATAAATCATGTTATACTCGGGAAACACATCCTTGCCTGTCAACGTCGCCTTCTGCAGCATCTTTGTCGTCGTTTTCGTTTCGCTTTTGCTGTTTTCCACCTCGTCATCCAAATATTTAAAGCGTTGTTGAATACAGCTATTTGAGGCTTGACTGCCGGGTTTTAAAGCATCCGCGTTCAACCCGTTCGTACCGCCGCCGTCTACTAGCGACCCGAATACATTCGTTTCATTCGGTGGATCACTCCCATGCTGATTTCACTACCAAGGCATTATAACGGGAGCGATGTTGCAAAATTGTTGCAAAACAAAAAGGAACCCGCTCCGGTCGGATTACAGGTTCCTTCATGCGATATGGGTCAATCCGTTTAGGCGCGAAGCAACGCGGTAAGCGTATCGCCCGGCAAGGCCCCCAGCTCGGTCTTGATCAGCTCGGCTACGCTTCATAGTAGGCGGCCGCGCGTTGGGAACCGCCGATGCGATGGTGCAGCTTCAGCGCCGCTTCCCGCAGTAATTCGTCGTAAGGGTCGTGTCCGACTAGCAGATCGGCCAGCCGCAGCGCCTTAAACGGCTCCGTCTCGGCTTTCTCGTAATACTGGGGCAGCTTTTTCCCAAGATGCAGGAAATAATGGCGATACTGCTTGCGGTAAGGCTCACACCAGGCACTGTCGAACTCTTGCAGGAACGGTCGGCTACAGCGGTGGACGAGCTACTCGACATGGGCCAGATTATCCGGGTCCGGCTCGACGGCGTCCAGCTCGAAAAGCTCCAATTCCACCGCGTCCACAGCCGGCGCTTCATCGGACAAGACCAGCCTGTAGCCATTCCTGACAGAAGCCAGCGCCATCCCCGAACGGCAATCCCGTAACGTCTTGTTGATTCTGCTAACCGTGCTTCACAGGTTGATGCCTGCTTTCTCCGTATTCTGGGCCGGCCAGAGCGTCTCGAACAGTTCCCACTTGCTTGACCTCCTTCTCCCAGGGCTGCAGCAGCATATAAGCGAGCAGCTCCGCGCACTTGGATGTTACCCAGCGAACCGGCTCCAGACCAACATACAAATAATGTGCGAACTTGCCGAACAGCGCGGCGACAGCCGTCCGTTGTCCGCCGCTGCCGACACGACCGTTGCCGTCTTGAAAAGGTTGAGTGCTCTCAATTTCATGATGTAATCGAAAAAAGCAATCCCTCCCCCATGCGGAATGTGTCCACCAGGGAAGGGAATATGGGATCTCTTTGGGTTGACTACTGATTTCTAATTAAATCAGACCCGATTTTTGCAACAGTTTCTGAATAATCATTGCCACTTCAGCTCTGGTCATGTTGGCTTTCGGCGCAAGTGCAGCACCGTTTCTTCCCTCTACAATCCCTGCTTGCACACTATCCGCAACGCTGCTTAGCGCCCACTTGGGTACGGCTGTCGCATCTCCAAACGGACGAAGTGCCGTATCTGCCGATTGAACGGAAAGCTTGTCTTTCAATCCGGTGACCTTCATCGCTTTGGAGAGCACTACCATCGCCTGTTCGCGCGTAATTTTGTCATTCGGTCGGAATGTTCCATCCTCGAAGCCCGTGATCAGATTGTACGTATAAGCAGTGTTGACCGCGCCGCTGTACCAATCCGTTGCCTTCATATCCGAGAATGGCGTCGCTCCATTATCCGGTTTGAGCCCCAAACCTCGAACGACGATAGCCGCGAACTCGGCGCGCGTAATATCCCGGTCAGGACTGAACTGGCCGCCCCCAGTGCCCTGAATGACCATCCGAGTTCCCATATCATTGATGGCGTCTTTCGCCCAATGTTTCGCAACATCGCTGAATTCAAGCGGATGCCAGACGACGGAGTAGGTGCTGTTGGTCAAGCTGTTGATTGTTGCGTAATACTTGCCATCGATCACATCAATCTTAGTCGGAACGTGGCGGACCGTTCCATCAGATTCGACCACAACGCCCGTCGTAATCTTGCTCGGGTCAACGCCATCCGGGATCGCAATCGTTCTACGCACATAGGCGTTGAATGTGGATACTTCGATGGTCTTCTCTCCGTATGAGGCTCTAACCGTAAATTCTACCGGCGGAACGACAAGCGTGAACGCGCCCTTCTCTGCCGCATCTTCTACTACTTTCACCTTATCCGCTGTTGGCGCCGCAACCTCGATTTGTACCTTAATATCCTGCAAGGCAACTGACTTGCCGATCTTGTCGGATACAGCGTCGATATTGATCTGCTGAGCAGGAAGTGTGTATGTCGCTTTGTCCGTTTTAATCGCTACAACCGCCTGCTTGTCTTCCAGGTTCTTCACCATTAGGCCATTCAGTTCGCCGATGAAGACATCGGACTTGGCGGCAATCGGAATGGTGATAACAGCGCCTTTTTCTTCCGCCGCGAGCTTGTCCTCCAGTTTCTTCTGATCGACGACAATCGTAGTCACGGTCTGGTCGTTTCGCTTACTTGCGGAGGCTGTTCCCGCAGTTTCTACTTTCCCGTTAACAAATATCTCTACACCGTTATTGGTTGTCGCCGGTGTCGTGGAAACGCCGGAACCAGATGAGATACGATCCTGCGCGAATGTCGCCGTTACGCTCAAGTTTGCCGTAATGTTCGTGTCCGTTCGCGTCGCTTGCGTGTTGCCATCGCTCCAACTGGCGAAGTGATAGCCGGGATTCGCCACTGCCGTCACGGCTGTGCCGGAACCGCCACTGCTCACCGTCTGCGTCACATTGCCTGTGATCGTGCCGTTCGCACCAGCCGTGTAGGTCAGGGTGTAGGCGGGATTGCCCAGCTTAACCAAGCCGTCCGCGGTAAAGGGAATCATCCAAACGCTATCGCCGTCGAATACCCCGCCCCGGAAAGGCATGGGGCCTCTATTGATCCCATCGGGCCAATTACTGTATCCGGTCATCTCACCCGTAACTGTATTCATCTTGACGACAGAAGAATTTGCCGAGGCAGAGACCATCCAGATATTTTGGCCATCGAATGAACCGCCAAAAAAATATTTTTCCGTTAATCCATCCGGCCAAGCATTGTAACTCGTCATGGTACCGTCGGTTGTATTCATTTTGATAACCCGATCTGCATTAGAAGGGATCATCCACACATTTTGGCCGTCGAAAATTCCTCCCGTGAACCTTGCTGTATTTTTCGAAAAATCGGCGGGCCAGTTACTATAAGCTGTCATAGTTCCGGTTTCTGGATTGATTTTGATCACTTGATTGGCTTCAGAGGGAATTAACCAGACATTCTGTCCGTCGAAAAGACCGCCGCCAAATGCATAAGTGCCATGAATGAATCCGGCGGGCCAGTCCTCGTACCCTGTCATCACCCCGGTAACGGTGTCAAGCTTAATTACTTTGTTCACTTTATAAGGGACGAACCAAATATTCCGCCCGTCAAAAACCCCTCCCATAAAAGCGGTCGCGCCAATGGAAGTCGTCCCTTCGGGCCAGTCACTGTAACCCGTCATTTCCCCAGTGTTTTTATCTACCTTTATAACCCTGTCAGCGCTATAGGGAATGAGCCAAATGGAATTCCCATCGTACACTCCCCCCTGGAAAGCCTGAATAGACTGAAAAGGATCGCTCGGGGTTTTGGTAAATCCGCTAGGCCAATTGTTGTAAGCGGTCATCGCACCCGTATCTTTGTCCACCTTAAGCAGGCTATCGGCGGAATATGGAATCATCCAGATGTGTTGTCCATCGAATACCCCGCCGGAAAAAGCAAAGCTTCCTCTTGAGAGATTGCTAGGCCAATTCTTGTACACGGACATCCTCACAGTGGATCCAATTGGCGCGGGTGCAATTGTGCCGCTATAACCAATGCCGTCTTGATTAAAAATGGTTGAACCTGCCGCGGTAACGGTTATCGTCGCTGTCCCTTTTTTGCTGCCATCCACTGTTGACGTTGCCGTGATCGTATAATTCCCCGGAAAGGCATTCGCCGCGACCGTCACGTTCCCCGTGCCGTCCACCGCCACTTTGTTGCTTGCGTCGCTGCTCGTCCATGTGACCGTCTCTGCCGCGCTTCCCACCGCATCTACCACGGCCGTGAGCTTTTTGCTTCCTCCTTGCACCACGCTTGCGCTGCTCGGGCTGACGCTCACGCTGTTGACTGCCGGCGCTGGGGCGGATTGTATAATCTTTCCAGTCATACCCACCGCCATATACGTTCCGCAGCCGTAGGTGACGCCCCTCAGAGGATTCGTGGTGCCGCTCATTCGGCTCGTCCAACTCGCACCGTCGCTGGAGGTCACAATCGTTCCACTTTCCCCCACCGCCACGTACATGCCGTTTGAGTAGGTGACGCCCCTCAGAGGATTCGTAGTGCCGCTCGTTCCGCCCGTCCAACTCGCTCCATTGCTGGAGGTTACAATCGTTCCATCTGCACCCACCGCCACATATATGCCGTTTTCGTAGGCGACGCCATATAGAGCTTTAGGAGTACCGCTTGTTTGGCTCATCCAGTTCGCTCCATCGCTGGAGGTCACAATCGTTCCAGCATCCCCCACTGCCACATATGTGCCGTTTGAGTAGGTGACGCTAAATAGATAATTCGAAGTGCTGCTCGTTTGGCTCGTCCAATTCGCTCCATCGCTGGAGGCCACAATCGTTCCATTGGCCCCCACTGCCATATACTTGCCGTTTCCGTAGGTGACGCCATATAGAGCTTTAGGAGTGCCGCTTGTTCGGTTCATCCAGTTCGCTCCATCGCCGGAGGTCACAATCGTTCCACTGTACCCCACCGCCACATAAGTCCCGTTTCCGTAGGTGACACCATATACATTATTCAGGTTGCCGCTCGTTCGGCTCGTCCAGCTCGCTCCGTCGCTTGAAGTTACAATCGTTCCATTGGCCCCCACCGCCACATATGTGTCGTTTCCGTAGGTAATACCATTTAGATCATTCGTAGTGCCTCTCGTTCGGCTCGTCCAGCTCACTCCGTCGCTGGAGGTTACGATCGTTCCATTGTACCCCACCGCCACATACGTTCCGTTTCCGTAGGTAACGCCAAATAGTTCATTCGTAGTGCCGCTCGTTCGGCTCGTCCAGTTCGCTCCGTCGCCGGAGGTCACAATCGTTCCATTGCCCCCCACCGCCAAATACATGCCGTTTCCGTAAGTGACGCCCTTCAGACTATCCGTAGTGCCGCTCGGTAGTCTCGTCCAGCTCGCTGCGTCGATGGAGGTCTTAATCATTCCATTGTTCCCCACCGCCACATACGTCCCATTTGAGTAAGTGACGCCAAATAGATAATCCGTAGTGTCGCCCGATCGGCTCGTCCAGCTCGCTTCGTCGCTGGAGGTTACAGTCACTCCAAGTGCACCCACCGCCACATACGTTCCGTTTCCGTAGGTAACGCCAAATAGATTATCCCGATGGTCGTTCGTTAGGCTCGTCCAGTTCACTCCGTCAATGGAAATTACAATCGTTCCACTTTCCCCCACTGCCACATACTTGCCGTTTACGAAGGTAACGCCATTTAGAGCATAAGTAGTGCCGCTTGTTCGGCTCGTCCAGTTCGCTCCATCGCCGGAGGTCACAATCGTTCCACTGGTCCCCACCGCCACATACGTCCCGTTTCCGTAGGTGACGCCCAATAGATGACTCGTAGTGCCGCTCGTTCGGCTCGTCCAGCCCGCTCCGTCGCTGGAGGCTACAATCGTTCCATCGGCCCCTACCGCAACATACGTACCGTTTCCATAGGTGACGCCATATAGAACATTACCCGTGGGCAACGGATTCCGGATATTCCACTCGTCAAGAGAATCTGCATAAGCATTCTGAGGAAGATTGGCCGCAATTAATAATAATACCATGACAATAGCTATCCAACGTTTCATCGTTCTTTGAATCATTTCCGAGATCCACCCTTCTTTGAATTCTTCGACAAAATATTACCGCATACGACATCATAGCTCGTGCGATGTTGCAAAATTGTTGCAAAAAGAAAAGGAACCCGATCCGTATGGACCACAGGTTCCTTTTAGCACGTCTATTCCATTTATGTATTTCAATCGGTCAATTTACAAAACAAAGCGGCAAGCGCATCGCCCGGCTTCGCACCCAACTCCGTCTTCAAAAGCTTGGCATACGCTTCATAATAAGCAGCCGCCCGCTTCTGGCCTCCTAGTTGATAATGGAGTTTCATCGCCGCTGCCCTAAGCGAATCGTTATAAGGATCATGGCCGACCAACATCTCCGCCAGGCGCAACGTTTTGAGAGGTTCCGTCTCCACGCTCTCATAATAAGAGAGCAACTTTACTCCAAGATGAAGGAAATACTGACGATATCGGTTCCGGTAAGACTCGCACCAATCGCCGCTGAACTCTTGCAGAACCGGAGGATTGCAGCGATAGACGAGCTGCTCGACGCGATTCAGGTTTTCCGGGCCGATCTCGACGGAATCGAGCACGAAGCGCTCCAATGAATCGGCATCGACAATGAGCGCATCATCGGACATTGTCAGCCGATACCCGTTTCTGACGGAGACGAGCGCCATGCCTGCATGGAGCTCCCTCAGCGTCTTGTTGACCCTGCTGACGGTACTTCGCAGATTAATGTCCGCCTTTTCCATGTTTTTCTCGTTCCAGAGCGCCTCGAACAACTGCCATTTGCTTACTTCCTTATCACCTTGCTGCAGGAGCATGTAAGCGAATAGCTCCGCGCATTTGGACGTCACCCAGCGAACCGGTTCCGGATTATCGCCGAGATAGACGGAAAACTTGCCAAAAAGAGAGACTGCCACTTGCGGGCTACCGGTCTTTCCCTGAGTCTCCACGCGCACTTTTCGTCTCTTCCTGATCCGCTCCAGCGAGCGGTTCAAATCTTCCTCCATAACCGGCTTCAGCAAATAATCGAGCGCGTTCACCCGAAAAGCATCGATGGCATATTGGTTGTAGGCGGTAATAAAGACGACTTCCGAATCAAGGTTGTCCGAATATACTTTCTCCGCGATATCCAGTCCGCTCATCTCCGGCATTTCGATATCTAGGAACAGCACATCAGGCCGCAACGCCTTCGTCATCTCCAACGCTTCATAAGGATTCGTGAAGCAGCCCAAAACTTCGATCCCCGCGTCAGTAAGAAGCCTGTCAATATGCTCTGCAATTAATCGTTCGTCGTCTACGACGATAGCTCTCATTTCCCCATTCACCCGCTTGGTCGGTCTGGTTGCTTACGAGAAGGAATCGAGATCGTCACTTTCGTGCCTTTCCCTTGAACACTCTCGAATTGCAGGCCTTGTCCGTATTCGTTCATGAGCCGTTTATGCACGTTGATAAGACCAATGCCTCCGCCGCCCGATCGATCCGGCGACAGGATCGTTTCCCGTTGTTCCGCGGACATGCCGACTCCATCGTCTTGAACCACAATTCGCAATCCCTGCTGCTCCGCAATCGTTTGAATGAGGACCGTACCTCCCGATATGCGCTTCATCAAACCGTGGCGGATCGCGTTTTCGACGAGCGGCTGAATGATCAGCGCGGGAATCAGCGTCTCCCTAGAAGCGTCCGTGTCCCATTCCACCTTCAACCGTTCGCCGAAACGCGCCTGTTCCAGTTCGACATAAGATTTCACCAGGGAAAGCTCTCGATTCAGGCTGACTTTGGCATGATGAGGGTCAAGATCGAAGCTGAGCCGCAAATAATTGCTGAATTCGCCCAACAGCTTGCCCGCCCGCGCTCCGTCGCTGTAACACAATGATATAATGCCGCTTAAAGCATTATAAATAAAATGCGGTTTGATCTGCGATTGCAAGAAGAGGGTTTCCACTTGAACGGCATGCTGAACCGCTTCCTTGAGCTGAAGCAACGTCTTCACCCGCGTCATTAACTCTCTGCCGTCGAACGGCTTCACCAGAAAGTCATTGGCTCCCGCTTCAAAGCCCGCGGCAATATCGGCAGGCGAATTGCGCACCGTCAAGAGAAGAACCGGCAGCTTGTATATCGGATGCTCGTCCCGAATGCGCCTGCACACTTCATACCCTGACATCTCAGGCATCATCACATCGAGAAGGACAAGCGACAAATCGCCTTGGCGCTCCTCAATCAGCCTGAGCGCGTCCGCTCCGTTGTAGGCCGCGAGAACTTCATAACGGCTTGGTGCAAGCAGCTCCCGCAGCACCTTAATGTTGGAGGCATCGTCATCGACGAGCAGAATCTTCACCTCGCCGGACCGCTCCGCCGCACGCGGCGAGGGGTCTTCAGCCGTCGGCGTGCCCGCTCCGGGTAGCGGTTGCAGCTCCAGATCGGCCGTGGCCTCTCCCTGGCCGGGCTCCCGTTCCTTCTGCGCAGCCGTTGCCTCCGGCAGCCGCAGCTCGAACACCGAACCCCGCTCCGGCTCCGACCATTGCAGCTCCAGATCGCCACCCATTTGCACCGCAAGCGCCTTTGATATTTTCAAACCCAGACCGGAAGAGTGATACGCCGAATCCGTTGGTTCCCCACCGCCGCCCATCAGATCGTCTGTAAAAAGCCGCTGCCGCCGCTCCGCGTTCATCCCGGCACCGGTATCCGCAAAAGTCAGACGAAGCCAGCCTTCTCGCGATTCTGCGGCCACCGCCACGCTTCCCCGTTCCGTAAATTTCAGCGCATTGCCGACCAGATTCACGAGTATTTGGTTCAGGCGGTTTTCGTCTGTAAACAGATAATAGGTTCCCGGCTGCACCTGATTGACCAGCCTCACCTGTTCGTTCCTGCGCAAATAGTTCAACGCTTCCAGAGTAGCCTGAACTGTGCCGCTGACATCGAAAATCCGGTTATGGAATGTCAGGCTTCGGCGCTGCAAACTCTGAAAATCGATAATATCGTTCACCAGCGTAGACAAGCGGGTCGCCTGGGCAATGATGAAATCCAGATTCTCACGCTGCCGCTGCGCTAATTCTACGCCACTCTGGTCGATGACCACCTGCGCCAGATTGATAATGCCATGCAGCGGCGTCTTGAACTCATGGGACGTATGGAGGAGAAATTCATCTTTTTGGCGATCGTACACGATCAGTTGCTCGGCCAACCGCTCGTTCCGCATGAACGCCTCACGAACCCGGTCCGACATGAGGAACGATTGCGATAGAACGAGAAGCAACGGCGTTACGATCATATAATACGGGTTGTCCAACGCCAACTGATAGCGTGTTTGGGCATAAATCCAACTAATGATGAGGAAAAATACGCCCAACAAAATATAGTAAACTTGAACCCCGCGATCCCGATAGCGGAAAATCCAGAAAAGAATGAAAGCGAAAGCGGTGATTTGCAGGACGATCCCCGACCAAAGAATATCGACCAAATATTCGTTAGGAATCGCGACCAATATGGCCAAATATCCATAAGAAATCCGGCACAGCCACTTAAATCCCAATCGTTCTCTATGGTCCAGGTACAGGTAGACATAGAGGGCAAATGTGAAGATCGAAAAGTAGGGCAGGATAAACAGCATTTTCTGCAAAAATAGAAAGGAAATCGTTGGGAACAAGGTCGCCATGACGATTTCGTTGTCGATGCTGAAAAATAACCCTAACGACAAGCAGAACAAACTGAAAAATGCGAGATAGGGCTCCTCCCACCATTGCTTGAACATACCTGCGAAATAAATCCCGAATACAAGCATCGTAGTGATGACAATCATGTCCGCCAGACGGGCATTGTCGCGTCTGCCCATTACGTCTGCTGTTAAACCAAATTCCGGCGCCTGCACCAGTCCGCCTTCCAGATAGCGGAAGCTAACCACTTGGATGATGATGTCAATAGTAGCGGTATCCGCTTTGATCGTACCGAAAAACGGCAGATTGCTAGGTACAAATCGATCTGCTGACAAATCCGGTATTCCGGTGCCGCCGAGGTCCGATCCCCCCATATATACGTGGCTGGACATGCGAATCTTTTTGGCTCTAAGGCTATAAAAATCCGGATCGCCAACCTTAATGTGCAGACGATATGTACCCGCGCCGTACCCGCTGCCGGAGGAAACTAGACCCTTCCAGCCTCCGGGAACGCGAACGATTCGGCGCTCCGCTTGCAGCGTTTCTCCATGGGCATGAAAATCTTGGGCAGTTAGCAGCTTGTTCTCATAAAACTCCCATTCTCCCCGCAACGGTATAATCCCTTGCTTTGCAAAATTCCATTGTCTTGCGTCCAACTCCCCTCCTCGCGCTTCCGGATACTGAAAAGCAGGATTTAGCCATTCATGGATGAATAGCAATGTAACAACGGTAAACACACCGATCATGCAGATCAATACCGTCAATTGTTTTCTCATCGTTCCCGTTTCCTGTCCCATTTTCATATTCGCACCAATTATCTACCGTTAATAATTGAACGTCACATCGTTAAATTCTCCTCGATTCGACATATTCCTTCATTTTATGCGAAAAGAGCCGGATGAAAGCTCAGACTCCTTTCACTTCGAGCCACTAGAGCCGGACCGGTTGGCCACCTGCTTTAGCCGTCAGCCGTAGAAAACGGCCAGAATCCGGATCGGCGGCCTGCGGAGCAAAGCTAATCGCATTGCCCAATCGACATCGGCAGGCTGTCCAAATACTCCCGCAAAATGCGCTCGGCGATATTTGGCCGGCATAATAATTGAAAAAACTCAAGCGGCAATACACTTGAGTTTATCATAATAGGAAAATGTGGCTCTAAATCACTGCGTTCTCACAAGCGACACACAGCACTCCACATGTGTCGAGACGGCGAAAGGGATATATTCCGATGGCTTTTATCATCCAAGTTCAATATACTCGGAAACTCTGGAATAAAGAATTCCAATGAGGTCTTCATCCATAAATTGATAATCATCAGGTATATCAAGACAGATAACTTTCTTATTTAAAAGTTTAGTCCCACATTTATCTCTCAGCCTACGGATGTGCTTTTTCTCCATTACAAAGATAATATCAGCCCATCCAACATGACCATATGTAACTCTAATTCGAGCATTTTCTTCTGTTCCAGCAGATTTAACATCATAACCATTATTTCCATGAAAAATCTTTTCAGCAGTCAAACTACGCCACTTATTTCTGCTGCAAATAAAAAGTAATTTTATCTTCTTCACCATCCATACTTCCATTAAAGTTTGTTTAATCACAACACACTATCATATGTGTTAAGCATTCAACAATGTGTATCCATTTTGCTTATGTTCTGTAATAACTAAGTTCTCTATCAGCCTTCGAATACTAGAATCTGATAAATTGTCTTCTGTGTAGACTCGATTGTTAAATAAGAACTTATGGATATGCATAATTTGAATATCAATAATGTATTGCTCTGTTTGATATTGCTCAAATGCGGTGTTCATCCTGATATTGGTTGTCTGAGATAACCCTGGTTTTAAGTAGCCTTTTAATCGGTCAGCAAAATTATAAGTTTCCCCAATATAGCATATATTGCATTCTTCTGAATATCTATACACATTCCAACGATATATGACAGGCTTTTTATAAACCTTTCTCATATAAGAATTTAACGGATTAGGAAAATAGTATACTTTGTTCATTTCTTCGTGTACTGGAATCCACTCAAATTCGAGTTCTAAGTTGTACATGAGTTGTCTCCTCATTATATCTCATGAAATTGTGTTGTTTATCATACTTCTCTGTATAGCCTGCCATTTTTGATAAAACTATTTCTATCGTAGAAACGAATCAAATCTTCCTTTGTTAAGTTTCTATTCGGCTTAATTTTACCGTGAATATATTTAATTGGATTATTATGATTAATTGAACTTGTAAATTCATCCCATGATGAATATCTACGTTGTAAATCTGAATACATTTGCTGATTCTTTTTCTCTATATCAAGGTTGAAACGAGGTATCATTTCTAATAAGCATTGAAGCATAAATGTCCCATGACCTTTTCTTTCAACATGTGAATTGAACTCATCTATTTCTAATCTGCCATCGCTATAATAAGTAACATCCATATAACTTCTGTTATGATGGTTTCTACACAACCCATATGATAAATACATTGTTGAAATTGAACTCGGGTTTTTAAACTCTGGCAAATAGACGCAAATAAGATCATCCTCAGAATCAAAATTTGCTTTGAGAAAATAATCTTTTTCTTTATTTTCTTTATACAGCTTTAACATATCATCAAATACTTCATTAACTGTTGAGAACTTTCGAGAGAAGTCTTTGAAACGATATTTTAATTTATTTTCATTATAAGCAAGTTCCTCAAAGGATTCCTCACAGTCGCTTGGAGCTAACGAACAAACAAAATCTTCATTACTTACTTGAGCTTGTTCAGTAAGTGGCACAGTGACTTTATAAAAGCTGCTCATAGACTTAATATCTAACAGTTTAATCATTAATGCCCTGTAATCTGATTGAATAAAATCCAAAGCGTTTGAGTAAATTTCAAGCTTTTTTTGTAAAGAAGCGTACTCATACTTATTGCATCTATGATTCAAATGCATTAGCTTGCAATTAATACTTTTGAGTATAGACATTTTGCAGCCGCCCTTATAAATTATCTTTTCTTACTATTCTAATACACACCAAAAAAATTTCCCGGCACACATGAAAGACGAATTTTATTTACTCGATTGAATTCTCTTCCTAAGACATAATATCAAATTAATTAAGTTTCCGATGGTCGTGCCTACCGCGATACTCATTAACATGTAAGCAAGAAAAAATAATATGAGAAGTCCTAACGCCGGACTATCTTCTTTTTTAGGCTGCATTTCTGAAAACACAGGGATAAAGATAAGCACAAACAAAATGCAAAAAGGAATTGTGAGAAAAGACATATACCACATTTTATTATTGAAAAACAAAATAACTACTACTGTGGTTATAAGGATAATAAAACTAAATGTGTAGTATATATAGCGATCACTGGGAACATCTCCATCTCCATACGCTAGACTAAAGAAAACAATATGCCACGTAAACGCTAGCACAGCACTTGTAATTACCGACATTAAAAACGAACTCATTTTAGGCCGACCTTTAATTAGATACAGCAATTATCACTCCCAGCATAGTCTCAATCACTTGAGTCTTCCAGAATCCATTTTTACATAAAACTTCTCTTTCATTAAGCATATTACAATCTTCCGAATGCAGGGTCTAAAGCAAAAGTTGTATCTTACTATAAGAACAACCACAATTATGTGGTTTACCTTTTCTGTTGATTGAGTAACTTCAATCATGTGTTCTGCTTCGTTAGTCATGAATTTTCGTTTCACCTTGTATCAATGGATCCGACTCCACCGAACACAGCAAATTAATCCTTGGTTATGAAAACATTGTTTTTTGGATCGTATTCTAAAGTGTATTCTTTGGCATCACCATTAAAATCTACCACATAAGATTGCTCAGTCATTTCTGTGCCTGAATCATTAATATTTCCTAAATAGACGGCGAGTTTCGAGAAATCGTGACTATTTGTCTCATCTAAGGAAGTAGTCAACATTGTAGTTATGAAGGGACTGCCAGATATCAATTGACCATTTATAACAACATCTTTAGACAGAAAGTTAACTGGTAAGTTATTATCAGGTTGATTTTCGATATTAGGATTATAAACGTTTGAGGTGTACATCGAATAACTATCTTCCCAAGAAACTGTGTTTTTCTCAAATGGGTTAAACGCAATCCATGAGACAGAATGATCATTATTAGTAGCTTGCTTGGCAATGATAATTTGTAGTCCTTCTTGTTGGATTTTGTTTAGGGTTGCCGAATCGAAATTGATATTAAGAGAGTAATTGCTCACTACCATTCCACCTTTCGCAGTTCACAAATAATGGGCGACATTAAGATTATACTTTAGAGTAATGAATTATGAATTGGTCTGTTTTAAAATCCATGTTTTATGTTATTTACACTTTTTCTAAATTCACCAAAGAAAATACAAAGCTGTTTCCACCACCGCCGCCCATTGCACTTTGACTAATTACTTTCCATCCCTCATTTAATAATTGGCTGAGTTCATTTAAGTTATTCTTTTTTTCAGTGGAAGCGTAAAGAATTAAGGTTTTCTGCATTATACTCACCTCGCATAAAATTGCTCTTTCATTGACGGCGCCGCATCATCAAAACAAAGATCATAAGAGTAACACCTACCAAACCAACACCGAACTTCATGTATATAGTCAATTGATTACTCAACGCCATAATAAATGATAAAATAATTAGACCAATATTCTCTCTCGGATATCTTTTGCCGTTTTTTCGAATGAAAGTACGAAATATCACTAAAGCATATATCAAAATAAGCCATACCACTATAAAAATCTTAAAGAAGATGTCCACGGTATCTCCTTTCTATTGCCATTCTACGTCCTACATCGTGTAAATTATAAAATTTAAATTCAGTTTATCTCAATATCAAGGGCAACGTTTTCAATACTTCCCGATCCATTAAAATGACTTGTCTGTTTAAATTTGAAATCAGTTCCTATGTTCATTTTTGAACGTGGTGATAATTGTATACTCACTGGTTCTATTTCAATTCCTTCAAAATGCTCCTTTATGTCTTTCCAATAGTTCGTCTTTGCAATATTAGGCTTAACTGATATGACCATAGAATTTCCACTGTAGTTCACTAAAATTAAATTGCAAGACATATTACCTAAAGTTTCTGTATTTGAGCGAAAGGTACATTTACTCTCCTTCTGGTAATAGGTTACGGCATCCAACCCTGAAACGTTGAATTTTATCAAATACATCATTTTATCGGTCAATATGGGGTATGCAAAGATAAAAGCAATAAGGATGAAAATCAGTCGTCTCATGAATGAGGGGTACACATTTTTCAGGTAGAATCTACTGTATTTATATCCAATCAAAAATAGTGGTAATCCAATAAGTATCGTATAGTGGAAATTGATACCTGATTCATACTCGTTAGACCAAGTTGGAATTCCAAGTTTTATTAAGCATGAATCAGCAAGCGAATACCCCAAATGATGATTCAATGTAAAAACTAACGAGAGTAGAGTTAGCAATAAAAATGCGAACCCTTTTATTACTGGGCGTTCCTTTTTGTTGAAACTTATTTTCATCCTACTACCCACTCTCTACATAAAATCGTGCTTTCACTTTGCCTAACCTGATTTGTTATGAGAAATGAGTAACAAAAGAATCGTAAAAATAACCGCTTGGGTAAATGCAATAGACAACTCCTTCTTCCAATGAGTCATTGCCCAAGCACTAAATAATCGTAGAAGAAGGAAACTACCAATAAAGAAACTGAGCCAAGTTACAAATACTGCTTGCAATATACTCACTCCCACTAATTACAATCATACGTTAATATAAAACTATTATTTCATCTTTGTCGAAGTTGTAGAGTACTCCATGATATATAAAGAAAGACAATAGCTAAGATACAAAACAATATAGCGTAAAATGGGTTGGTTTTTCTTTCTTTAATCGAGTAAGAAATGGAGAAAATAGCCATTGTAAACTGACTTAAGCTTCTATAATATTGACTTTGTATATGGTATAGTCCAATGATCTGAATAATTACAGTTAGAGCAATGACAATATTAAACCATGTTGGATTATTATTGAATTTAAATTTCAATGTCATTAGCCACCTTTTTTATGAACGTGCTAGGTTTAAAATATTACCCGCTAAAATCATTCTTTCAATTTTCAAACCAATAATCACTAATAACCCACATATGACCACATCCTCAGTATATATTCCCGGCTTCAAATTATCCATAAAATTCCTAGAAGAAAGCTTAATTCACGAAACAACTTGCCATCCCCTCCCATCAGAGTTAACATACACACACTCGAAGAAGGGAAGGGGAGAGGCGCTATGGAGGATTGGCCTGATTGGATTGTAAAAGGTTTGCGTCAGAGGTTTGATGATGTATCGCTCATTGTGGAGCAGCAGGAGCACATTGCTCCATTAATCGAGAAATCATCGAAGTTGCTAACGGATTTGAAAAACCAAGTAGATGAATCTGCTTTGGTGATTGTGCTGGAATGGGAGGAGGCTGTTCAATATCAGCAAGCGGCTGAAAAGGAATGGCTGCATGTGAGAGGGGTTAAGGATATGGTTTCAATATTCGCCTTAAGCGTTCGGATAAATCCATCTTTATTTTCATGCATTCGGTTAAACACTCGCACAAATGCATCTTGTAGCACATATTCATCAACCGCCTTGGCAGCACATGCTTCTTTACCTTCATTGACATAAGTTCTGCATTGCCATACGACTTTTTTGTATGCGTTGTTGCTGTTCCATGTTCGCCGTTTAAAGTTGGCTCCGCAGCATCCGCAGAACACTTTGCTGCTCAGTGCATATTTGCTGGAGTATTTTTTACGTTTGCCCATTGTATTGCCCTTCAGCATGGCGCGGCGCTCTTTTTCTTTTTGTACCGCTTCGAACATTTCCTTGGAGATAATCGGCTCATGGTTATCCTCGATTAGATATTGCTGTTCTTGTCCGTGATTTTTGATGCGCTTATGGGTGAGAAAATCAACTGAGACTGTTTTCTGCTGAAGCAAGGCTCCGTAATATTTCTCATTGGTCAGGATAATCGTGATGGAAGAGTCCCACCATTTATCGCCGCCGGTGACCGTTTTGATTTTGTCTCGCATCAAGCCTTTGGCGATGGCTTCGTAACTTTTGCCCTCCAGATACTCCTCGTAGATGCGCCGTACAATTTCGGCTTCTTTTTCGTTAATGACCAGTTCTCCGTGTTCATCTTTATCGTAGCCAAGGAAGCGAGTGGTGTTGCAGAATACTTTGCCGTTCGCAAATCCTTTCAGAATGCCCCAACGAGAGTTCTCAGAAATATTCCTACTTTCATCCTGTGCAATAGAACTGAATATCGTTAGAAAGACTTCGCCGGAGGATTCAAGTGTATTAATGTTTTCTTTTTCAAATAGAACAGCTACGCCTAGACTCTTCAGTTCGCGAACATACTTGAGCAAATCTAATGTATTCCTTGAAAATCTCGATATCGATTTGACTAAGATGAGGTCGATCTTACCATCTCTAGCATCCTGTATCATTCGGTTAAAATCAGCTCTGTGCTTCGTATTAGTCCCCGAAATCCCCTCGTCGCAGTAAATATCGACCATTTGCCAATCCGAATTATTGTTAATGGTTCGAGTATAATGACGCAACTGGTTCTCGTAACTCTCTTTTTGCTCTGCCGAATCAGTACTGACCCTGCAGTACGCCGCTACTCGTTTCTTTACTTGTTGTAGGATACCGTCCATAACTTCCAATGTTTTTACAGGTACGACAACAACCTTCTTCAATACTTTTGCCATACGATTCCCCCTCAAATATATTCCTTTTGCAGTCACATGTTATAATTGTCCCGGCACATCATCAAGTCCATTTCAACCCAATCTACGGGCTGTTGAAGGATTTTTTATTCAATAAATCGATCTCCAAAAACTCTTCTTCGGTGATTAGATTTTGGGATTTCAGTTGTTTGAGTAGGCTCAAGCTGAGCATGTAGTCGATGGATTTTTTCTTCATATGTAATTGGCTCCTTTTATAATTGAAAATAAAAAATGGCCTACCCGAAAAGGTAAGCCGAATATGTATGAAATCAAAATAGATTTTTAAGTTGAATCGTCTTCTCAAATATAATAGTTGTGTCACTCGATAGCGCGGCAGACAAAACGATGTATTTATTCACGTAGCTGGATGGAGTTCCTGCTCTAATCGTTATGCTATTTTCTGTACGTGCCGTAATTGTCGCCATAATAGGTGTGGAGTTATCCTGGTTTCGAATACTCCATTGCACCGACTGATCAAACACCTCATTGCCATTATCATAAACATGGCTGATGTAAGAACCGCTTTGACCTATTCTTACTGTCGAATTGCCGGTTATTGAAATCGAATAATTATGAAAACATGCCCATACTGCATAAGAAAATAAGCCTACCAATTGTGGCGGCTTACTTATCTCTGACATATTTTACTTGTAGCAAACCGTCAATTTAATTCGATTATCTTCTCGATTATAGACAATCCACTCTCCCAACTGCTTCTACGCCATATTCTTCTCTTCGTCCGTAGCCGCGGCGCTCTCTTTTCTAATCTGCAATATTTGAGAAAACAAATAGCCCTCTCAACGATCAAGAGGGCTTCACAATATAACAGTCAATCAGTTAATCCTCTCGATAAATCATATATTTCATTGAAACAAACGAGTAAGGAAAATACGAATATTACATCATTCAATGAGCTTTTTAAGTATGTTAGTGTGATGAGGCTCAAATTCCTCGCAAGGTATATGATAACATTTCTTACAATTTAGTCCATGCGAACTATCCTAAAATATAGAATTAATTGGTATGATATGAAAGTGATTTTGATAAGGGTAGTAAATTATGAAATTACTTAACTACCTTCTTATTATCATCTACTATTCTTAAATACGAGGAGTGTATTTATGGTTTCAAACAAGAAAGTTATGGTTGTCGCTTTGGCAACTGTTGTAGGGTGTGCAATTAATGGCTTATCTGCCTTTGCAGCTAATTCAGATGCAAACCGCCAATATTCATCACAGTCTATTGAGTCAGCGCCAAACTATATTCAAAGTGAAAAAATTTAAAGCGTGGACGAGGTTCTTTCAGATCCTAAATTCAGCGGTTTAACATTTGATAGTAATGCGGTAAGGTTATTCAAAGACGTGGAAAATTTCAAAAAAGAAAATCCTAACTTGAATACACAAGAACTTATCTCTCAATTTGACAAAAAGATAGATACAGAGGGAAGATTCACTTTAACTAGTGATTCTTATAACTCCACATGGAAAAGCCTTACCCTCGCAGAAAAAGTGTTAGTAACTGCTTCGCCTGCCAATGCTTTACTTGTGAATTATTGTAAAGATAAAGCCGTATCTTTTTCAGATAGCCATTATTTATACGGCACGTTGGATGGCAATGGAACAAAAAAAGATGCGTTTCGCCATGCCATTTGGAATGCATTGATGTGCAAATACATTAGCAAAGCGGATGCAGTTACGTGGGCAACAGCACACGAAGACCACGATAATGTGTACTATCAAACTGTATTCGATGGTTTTACTGGAAGGCAACATACTGACATGGACTTGTTTAACAATAAGAAGGGGAGAGACTGCTGGAACATCTTGACAGATGGCATACTTTGGACATCGGATCAAACTTTGCAAGATCGAGTTAATGCAAAAATCCAAGCTGGCGAGATGGTCGTTTTAAGATAGAATATGGAAGAGGAAGGGAATCTCCTTTCCTCTTTTATGATTTAATATCAACGTAAGAGGGAGATTTATTGATGCGAATAAAACTACTAATCGCATTCATTGGATTGCTATTCACATTAAGCGCTTGTTCAAATGACAAGCCTATGCCTACTTCCACTCCGTATGTTGAGGGGACAGATATTAAAATCCCAGTCGGGATACATGTTTCCACTTGGCAAAAAAAGCATGATTATGGGGAAGGTTCAGCGTATGAAGTAAATGTCCACCCTGTCGTTATTCCACCTAATTCAAAAATCATACTTTCTTTTGATAGAGAACCCAATAAAATCGAAAAAATTTCTGAAGTATTAAGCCCGAACGATTCAACCCTGTTGGATAATTCCAAAAATGAAATAGTCGTACCTTATACCGAAGGAACACATACTTACGCTTATTTAGCTCGTTGGGATGAAGGGTATGTTCAATTTGTCATCAAAGTGGAGGTAAAAGGAAATAAAAATCTTTAACTTTCACACTCGCTGAGTAGTACACTCAGTTATCCTTAAAATGCACGAAGTTGAGTTTTTTCTAACTTGACTTCGTGTTTATTCATTTCCGTATTGAAAAATATAATTTCTTCGACGCCTAATGTTAACATTAGCTTAAGGAGAAATCACGATTGATGCTTAACTTCAAAAAAGACACTATAAAATGTATGAACTGTGGTAAAACATACCGCCTTGTTTCATTGGTAATATAAATTAACGACAAATAGCCCTCTCACCAATCAAAAGGGCTAGACTCAATAGGATAGACTATGCTATTTTCACTTATCCCGATATATCCTTACCACGCATTCCACATGCCTTGTGCGTAAAAGGGATATATGTTCCCGCACTCAACTCCACTCGCATTTTTTGAATGCAGGAACATATTTACTTTTGATTGCAAACCCCTGTACATCAATGCTTCTCATCGCGATAGATTACTACCACGCACTCCACATTCCCCGCTTGCCGCCGTGGCCGCAAAAAAAACAACTGTAACCTCTCACAGTCTTAACAGACGTTTCGTATATTCATGTCGATCCGGAGCAAATAAGCCGTCCCTGCCGCACTCATCGATCACCCGTCCGTTTTGCATGACCATGATCCGGCTGGACATGAAATGGACGGCGGCCAAATCGTGAGAGATGAACAAACAGGAAAAGCCGAGCTGTCCCTGCAGCCCCTTTAACAGCTTGAGAATCTGCGCTTGAGCGAGCGTATCCAGGCTAGACGTCGGCTCATCGAGAATAATGAAAGAGGGCTCGATGCTGATTGCCCTGGCGATGGAAACACGCTGCTTCTGGCCGCCGCTCAGCTCATGAGGATACCGGTGCAGCGCATCGGCCGGAAGCCCCACCAGTTCCAGCAGCAATTTTGCCGCTTGGCTGCGGTTGTTTCTTAAATCCCCAAGAAACGCGGGCATTTTGTCCTTGAATACATCCAGCGGCTCCATAAGCGAATCCAGCACGGTCAGCCGCGGGTTTAAAGCGGAGGAAGGATTTTGAAACACGGCTTGAACACGGCCGCCGATAGCTTTATGCCCGCCACCGCTCCGCTTGTCAAGCCGCATATGCTGAAACCATATTTCCCCGGCATCCGGTTTTTCCATCAGTAATAAACACCGGGCTAACGTAGTTTTACCGCTGCCGCTTTCCCCCACAAGCCCCAAGCACTCGCCGGGTCTGACCGTAAGCGACACTCCATGCAGCGCTCTAACTCCTTTGGGATACGTTTTGGCAATGTCGTGCACGGCAAGAAGAACGCCTGTTTCCGGAACAGCGCCACTTTCCCGCTCCACGTCCGAACAGGCCGTTTGCTGCAAAACGGGCGCAGCGGCAAAAAGCTGCTTCGTGTATGGATGCGAAGGTTCCTGCAGCACAGCCGCGGCATCGCCCGACTCCACCATGCAGCCGCTTTTCATCACGACTATTTTATCCGCATAACGCCTAACATGCCTCAGATCATGGGTAATGAACAGAATGGAGCAGCCTGTCCTCTCTTTTAATCCGGCCATCAATCCGAGTATTTCCTCTCCGGTGACTCTGTCCAGCGCAGTGGTCGGTTCATCGGCTATAAGCAGTTTAGGCTGAAGCATCATCGCCGCCGCAATAGATACCCGCTGCAGTTGGCCGCCGCTCAATTGGAACGGATAACTATCATATACTTGCTTTGCAGGCAAATGAACTTTTTCCAGGATGCGCAAAATTCGTTCCCTGCGCTCCTTGCGCCCCAGCGAAAAGTGTGTTTGCAGCGTTTCATCCAGCTGTTTGCCTAATGGGATAAAAGGGCTGAACATGCCCGTATAGTCCTGAAAAATATAAGCGATTTCCTTCCCGTGCAGCCGGCTTGCCTGCTTCTCCGAAAGCTCCGCCAAAGCTTGTCCGCCGATCCAAATGCTGCCGGATTCCACCGTGACGGCGTCCGGAAGCAGGCCCCCCGCGCATAAACCGGTCAACGTTTTACCGCTGCCGCTTTCACCGATCAAAGCAACCCATTCCCCTGCTCCGACAGACAGGTCCAGATCGCGGACAATTGGCCGCCGCCCCGCGCGCAAATTCAAGCCGCTTATCTTCAAAACCGTCATGCGCCTTCATTCCCCTCTGCGTTTGATATCGAACCTGCCGCGAATCCAGTCACCGCCTGCATTGGAGAGCAGAACAAACAGCATGATAGCCAGCCCCGGCACGAGCATCAAGTGCGGAGCGTTATGAAAATACGCGCGTCCTTCGTTCAGCATCGCCCCCCATTCCGGTGCAGGCGGCTGAACGCCGAGCCCGATATAGGAAAGCGATGCGATCATGAGAATGATTTTGCCGATGTCGAGCGATGCAATGACAATGACATGGATGACCGCATGAGGAAGCAAATGCTTCATTGCAATGCGAAACGGGCTCAAGCCGTTCAATCGGGCGGCTGCGACATAATCCTTATGCTTTTCGGAAATAACGCTGTTCCGAACGATTCGGGCGTAGGCAATCCATTTGACTGCGGCGATGACGAACATAAGCTTCAGAATACCCGGACCCAGCAGTCCGCTTAAGACAATGGCGATCATATAATCGGGAAACGCTAGAAACGAATCGGACACGCGCATAAATAAACGGTCCGTCAGGCCGCCCGCATACCCGGACACCAATCCGGCAGGAATGCCGACGGCAAGCGCCGCAGCGAGAACGATCAGGCTTGTGCCGACCGTATTCCGCCCTCCGACGAGCAGTCGCGAGAATACGTCCCTGCCAAGACCGTCCGTTCCGAGCCAATGCTCCGAACTCGGCGGCAGCAGCCGTGCGGGAAGATTGACCGAGTACGGATCGTGCGGAATGAAGAAATGCGAGCAGAACAGAACCGCTGCAGCCGCGAATAAAGCGGCAAAGCCGAGCTTGCCCGCCCGCGTAGGGGGATGTTCGCCTAATTTTCTCATCGTCTCTCCCCTTTCAAGCGAATTTCCGGGTTCAGACAATGGTTGGCCAAATCGACGAGGATGTGCATGAACGTCACGACCACGCCCATACAGACCATATATCCCTGTATAACCGGGTAATCTCTGCTCCGGATCGCATCCACGATGAATTTGCCCATGCCCGGATAAGCGAACAGCGTTTCAATGACAACCGTACCGCCAAGCAAGCTGCCCACACTCACCCCGAACATCGTGACAACGGGCGCAAGGGCGTGCCGAAAAGCGTGATAAAGCAAAATTTTGCCCTTGGCAATTCCTCTGGCCCGCGCTCCCCGGATAAAGTCTTGGCCCAGACTTTCGATAAGGCTCGAACGAATGAGCCGAACGTAGACCGCCGCCATGGTCAAACCCAGCGTCAGCGAAGGCAAAACCAGATGTGCCGCGCTCCCGGCTCCCATGGAAGGAAGCAGCTTGGCCCGCACCGACAGCCCCTCTATAAAAAGAAGCCCTAGCCAAAAGCTAGGGATGGAGGTGCCGATCACGGCGATAAAACGGCTTGCGCGATCTATAAACCGGCCGGGATATAAGGCCGACAAAGTTCCGAGCGGCAATGCAATGATCAACAGGATGGCCAAAGAGGTGCAGGTCAACAGCAATGTTGCGGGCATTTTGCTCAGCAGCTCTTCACTTACAGGCCGGTTCGTCATATACGAGACGCCCAAATCCAATCGGACAAAATGGGAGAGCCAGCTGCCGTATTGAACAAGAACAGAACGGTCCAAGCCCATCATCTCTTTTTGCCGTTCAATTTCCACAGCCGTCAGTGCTACGTCGTCCGATCTGAGCATTTCCCTGACCGCATCTCCGGGCGCCAGCTTGATAAAGGCGAAGCTGATTAACGAGAGCAGAAAAATAAACAGGACAAGTTCTATGCTTCTTTTCCATACAACTTTCATTTCGTTTCCACATCCAGCTGATTCGTCAGCATGTAGTACTCGCTTTTGCTCGTCACCCAATTGCTCACCTTATCGTTATAAACAACGAGCGTATTCGGATGAACGAGGTAAGAATAGTACGTTTCCTTATCGATTCTCGCCAGCGCCTGTCTGATCAGCTCGTTGCGCTTCGCGGCATCTACCGTTTGATCCAGCTCTTCGATCGTGGCGTTCAGCTCTTTATCGTTGATTTTACCGAAGTTCAGCGAGCCTCCGGGCTTAAAAGCTACATTTAAAAAGTAACTGGCATCGCCGCGCGGGGCAATCAATGGGCTATACGTGCCCAAATCCCAGTTGTTGCCGGTCAGCAAATAGTTCTCGTATTTATCGACCTGATCGATAGTTATCGTGATGCCAAGCTCTTTGGCTTGCGATTGGAGCACTTGGGCAAGCAGCGGAAATTCCGCCCGGGAGGCGTAGGTTACAAGCTTCAAGGTCAAAGGCTTGCCGTCCTTGCCGCTGACTTTGCCTTGTTCGACCTGATAACCGGCATCCTTGAACCATTTTCTGGCTGCATCCAGGCCCGTATTCTTCGACTCATACGAAGGGACGAACGGGAATTGCGGCAAAAAAGGCCCCTGCGCAACGGTCGCTTGCCCGCCCATAATGACGTTCTTCAACTCCTCCCGATTAACTAGCGCATCGAACGCCTTCCGGACGCTGCTGTTTTGAAAATCAGTGCGGTTCGTATTGAAAATAAGCTCATGCGTTCGCAAGCTTTCGACGGAATCCATATGGAGCGCCGGGTTCTGCTTCATCTTGTCCATGCTTTCTACCGGCGGACGATATACAATATCGGCATCCCCGGTCATCAACGCAGACAATCGGGCGTTCGCGTCTTCATTAAAATTAAAACTGGCGCGGTCGAGCTTGGCCGCCCCATCCCAGTATCCGTCGTATCGCTCCAATTGGAGCGAGCTTCCGGCAACGAACGAAGCCACTTGAAAAGGCCCCGTACCTATAGGCTTTTTATCCGGCTCTTGCGCGGATACGTCAACAATCGCCGTGTTGGGATGAACGAGCTCGGACGGAAATTGCGGAAACGGTTTTTCGGTAATGAATTGCAAAGTTTGCCCTTTGGCTTCCATGGATTGGATTTTCAAAACTTGTTTGACTCCGGGGTTAAGTTCCATCGCCCGTTGAATCGATTTTTTGACTGCTCCGGCATCCAATTTGCTGCCGTTTTGGAACGTAACGCCGTCCCTGATCGCGAATGTCCAATGCTGCCCGTCAGGACTGCTCCACTCTTTGGCCAGCCAAGGCTGAATGTTCAAGTCTTCGCCCAGCTTGACGAGCGTTTCGGCGACTCCTGCCCGCAGCGGCGTGTAATCGAGGTGCGGATCGATGGTCTGGCTTGAAAAGTTGAAGAGGAATGTCAACCGCTTCACTTGCGAACCGGTTTGTTTGCCTGTGGAGTTTGAAGTGTCCGAACAGGCGGCAATTAGGATCAACATGCATAAAAATAGTGAAAATTTGAGTACTCTGCCTGTGTACAATATTAAAATAACCCCCATAAATATCCGGATGTGAACATTTTCTCCAGACTTCATGTTACCTCACGGTCCTTCGAACGGACATGACTCTATCGGGCTATTCCCGCGTACAAATTGTTACAAAAAATGAACAGTTGCGCCTCATGCACAAAGTCCCGTCTGTGCCGGATGAAAAATTTCATATCGGATCGGCATTATTGAACGGTAATTGTTCCATAATACATATACATGCCGCAGTTGAATTTGTACGTTCCCGGCTTTAAATCCTCCAGGGTTACGAAATTGTTTCCCTTGTTTAAATAAATGTCGAAGTCCAGGTCCTTGGACTGAACGCTTTTTATGCAGGTGAAGCCCGTTTCCTTTTTAAAATTGATCTTCGCCGGAACTCCGGCTTTGAGCTCAATATGATCCGTATCGAAACCGTCGTCGGTTACATCGATAGAAGCGACCTGATATCCTTGCGCTTCCAGCGAAGCTATGTCCTGCGGCGAGCTATTCGAAGACGCGTTACCGGGAAGTTCGACAAATATAACGACAACCGCTGCAACGATGCAAAGTGCGATCGCCGCCAGTGTGACAGGTTTTTTCATTCGGGTTCAATCCTTTCGAAGTTTATGTTCAAGCCTTGATGAAATCTTGCTAACACAAGCATAGGAAATCAGATTGAAATATGTAATGGCTCAGTCGAGCTATTTGAGTTCAATATTATGTCCAAACTTTAAAACTTTGTACTCAAGCCTGCCGGGGAGTACGGTTCCTTGAAGCCTTAATGAATTGGCAACGACGGATACCGAACTAAGAGCCATAGCAGTCCCCGCAAGCCACGGTGTCATCCAGCCCATAAACGCCAAAGGAATCGCCAGGACGTTGTACAGCAAAGCAAAGGCGAGGTTTTGACGAATGGTGCGCATCGTTTTGCGGCTGATCATGATCGCATCCGCAACGCCTCCCAGATCGCTATGCAGCAAATTTACGTCCGCCGCTTCCTTCGCAACCTCCGTTCCCGTCCCGACGGCAATCCCGATATCCGCCGCCGCTAATGCCGGAGCATCATTGATGCCATCGCCTACCATCGCCACCCTTTTCCCTTTTTGCTGGAGCGTTTTTACCAATTGCACCTTGTCCTGCGGCAGCATTTCCGCATATATGGCAGTGATGCCTGCTTGAGCAGCAATCACATTGGCGGTCCTGCGCTGATCGCCCGTGACCATCACAACCTCTGTGCGCAGCTTCTTCAACCGCCGTATCGCCTGAGGCGAGGAAGGCTTCATCGTATCCTGCAGAGCAATGAGTCCCGCATGTGTGCCGTCGACGGCTGCGTGCAAAACCGTTTTGCCCTCCCTCTCCAAGCGATCGCATATTTCCGCATATCTCGCTAATGAAATCCCGTGCTCGTTCATGAAGGCTTTGGAACCGACAAGAATGTCGCGCTGCTCCGCTTTGGCCATAACGCCAAAACCCGCAACAGATTGAAATGCTTCCGGCTCCTTCACGTTCAGACTTCTTCGGACAGCTTCCCGCACGACCGCTTTGGCAAAAGGGTGTTCCGAACGTTTCTCGGCAGCCGCGATCAACCGAAGAAGACGATGCTCCTGATCGCTATCCGTAATGAAATCAGTAACCTTGGGAGATCCGTAAGTAACGGTCCCCGTTTTATCGAGCAATACGATATTTATTTGCTGGAGCAGTTCGACGTACTTGCCCTCCTTAAACAATACCCCGGCCTGAATGGCTCGGCCCGTACCGGCTACGATGGCCGTCGGCGTCGCAAGCCCGAGCGAGCAAGGACAAGCGATGACGAGCACCGCTATCGCTTTAAACAAGCTGCTCCCGAACTCGCCGGGTGTAAGCCACAACGCCCAAATACAAAACGTGAACAGCGCAAGGGCCAGCACCGCGGGGACAAAAACCGATGCGATACGGTCCGCATAGCGCTGAATGTCTGCTTTTGAAGCTTGGGCGTCCTCCATCAAGCGGATCAATTTGGCCAATGCCGTTTCGGTTCCGACAGCCGTCGCCTTCATAGTTATCGCGCCGTCAAGATTGCGCGAACCGCCGACTAAACGGTCCTGCCGCCGTTTCTCCGCCGGCACGGACTCCCCTGTGATAAAAGATTCGTCCACCGCAGTTCGTCCTTCCAGCACTTCCCCGTCGACGGGAATCGTTTCTCCGGGAAAAATTATCAGCGTTTCTCCGGCTTCTATGCTGTCCAAAGAGACGGCCTCCTTGTTCCCGCTGCGGATTACGGTCGCTGTCTCCGGCTGCAGCCGGCGCAGCTCGCGAATCGCTTTCAAACTCTTTTTTTTGGCGGAGTTCTCCAGCCATTTGCCTAGAAGCACCGCCGTAATAATCATCGCGCTCGTCTCGAAATACACCGCATGAGGGCTCGACTCTCCAAAACGTATCATACGCATCGTCATGTAATGACTGTATAAATATGCGCTGGTCGTACTGAGAACCACTAGCACATCCATATTTGCGCTTTTGCTTTTCAAAGCTTTAAAGGCATTGAAATAAAAGGGAGCGCCGATAACAAATTGGACGGGCGTAACCAAAGCCCACTGAAACCACGGTTGGAGGAACAGTTCGGGGATCCAAATTCCGGAAGTAAACGTATAATGGCGGACCATGGCCCACAGAAGCGGAAGCGTCAGCAGAACGGACACAATGAGCCTTATTCCGAGACCGGATAAGTCTTCCTCGCGTTTACTCCTCTCCTCAAGCTTTTTGGCTGTATAACCCAACTGCCCGATTCGCTCGAGAATTCGGGCGTTCAGCACCGCATCGGATTCAACGACCACTGCGGCGCGTCCCAGCGGCAAGTTGACCGCTATCTCCCGCACGCCCTCTATTTTGCCCACTGCCTTCTCGATGCGCGCCGAACAGGCTGCACAGGTCATTCCTTGAATCTCCAAATGAATCTTCTGCAGAGTCGAATCCGGATTCATTCTTGTCCCCTCCATGCCGGACTTTTTGCTTGCGGCCGAAGTTTGTCCGATATACTCCGTCGAAGGATATGTATGCGAAATGACGGATTTTATGCAGTTGTGCAGACATCTGGGAGTCTGATCGATGAACCACGTAGAAGAGGGAAACACTTGGCAGCTTGGTAGGGGGCTAAACAGGGAATGCCTGCAAAAATGCAGTCTTTTTCTATAGAAATGGTTCGTTTGAGCGAAAAGCCTGCGATTGTGCAGGAATTTTCGGCTAAAACGAGTCAGAGCCCATGTTCGCGGCGAAAAGCCTGCACATTTGCAGGAATATGCCGTAGCCAGCGTTTCCACCGGGCAAAAACTGTACTTTTGCAGGTTTTCTTCATGACTAGAAAGAGTCAATTTGCAGCGCGGAAAAAACTGTTCACAAAGGCTACACGCATTGTTCAATATTTGGCCGAGCAAATAACTCCTTAGAGTCATGCCGAACCGAAGCCTTCGGGATACAATGGATCAACACGAGGTGATAGCGATGAATCAAGCGTACAAATTACTGATTGCAGACGACGAGAAGCGCATGCGCAACCTGATCCGCATGTATCTGGAACGCGACGGAGCGCTGATCGAAGAGGCTGACGACGGGGAACAGGCCGTCATGAAAGCGACGAGTACCCATTACGATATCATTATCATGGATTGGATGATGCCTGCCCTGAGCGGACTGGACGCCTGCCGCATCATTAAAGAGATCAAAAAAACGCCTGTCATTCTTCTGACAGGCAAACATGAGGAAACCGACCGTTTGCTCGGCTTCGAGGCGGGTATTGACGATTACATGACCAAGCCCTTCAGCCCCCGCGAGCTATCCCTGCGCATTCGGGCCCTTCTCAAACGCTCCAATCCCGGCATCTTCTGGTCCGGGGGGTCGAGCATCAGCGATCAAATCGTGTTCAAGCACCTGGTTATCGATCACAAATCCCGTCGCGTACTCTCCAAAGACCGGCAAATCCCGCTTACTTTGAAGGAATACGAGCTGCTGCGCCACTTCTCGCTGCATATCGGAAAAACGTTTACGCGCGAGGCTTTGTTCAAAGAGGTCTGGAACTATGAAACCGGCGGCGACCGCCGGACGGTCGATACGCATATCAAGCGGATACGCGAGAAGCTGCAAACCGCTTCGCCGGAAGCCGCTTCCATGATTCGAACGGTCTGGGGGATCGGCTACCGGATGGATGATATTCAGTAACCGGCCGGCGCTTCCGCCAGCCCGGGACCGAGGCCGAGAGCCGCAGGCGGACTATTTCTTGTCGGCCAACCAGCCCGCCAACGCCTGAACGTCCTCATCCTTGAGCTTGGACTTGAAAGTCGGCATGCCTCCTCCGCCGTCTTGAATTTTGGCGGCGATCTGCTCCTTGCTCAGCTTGTCCCCGACCTTTTGCAATCCGGGGCCGATCTTGCCTTCCAGATTGCCGCCATGACAGGACATGCAGTTGCTTTTGTAAACAGCTTCCGCATTCGCCGTGCCTGAGGCGGGAGTCGCGGAAGATGCGCCCGCCGGCTCCCGGTTCCCGTGGTTCTCGTGACCGGCGTTTGAACCGCACCCTGACAAAGCAATCAGCGCTCCGACTGCGATGATTCCCGCTGCCGTTGCTATGCGTTTTTTGCTCATGCTCATCGCCCTCCGCTCTTATTTATTCGCCATCCAGCCCTGCTCGAACACATAACGGGTCAACTGCACCCTGTTGTCCATCTGGAGCTTTTGCATAATGTTTTTCAAATGGTTTTTCACCGTATGCTCCGAGATGCCGAGCGCTTCGGAAATTTCCCGGTTGGAGCGGCCGCTGGCCACCCATTCGAGAATTTCTTGCTCTCTTGCCGTAAGCGAATGGTTCTGCGGCCCCGGCTTCTCTTTCGGAGAAAACTCCCTCAGCAAACGCAGCGCCAGCTCCCTTGACATCGGCGCCTCGTCCACAGCCACCGCTTTCAAATATTCGTGCCAAGCGTTCGGGCTGAGATTTTTCAGCAAATAGCCTTGCGCCCCTTTTTTCAGCGCCTCGAACAGATGCGTAATGTCGTCGGATACCGTCACCATCACGATTTTGACATAAGGAAACTTGCCTTTGATCAGCTTGGCCGCATCGAGCCCGTCCATCTGTGGCATGTTGATGTCCATGAGCAGCAAATCCGGCATCCATTCCTCCGTCAAGTGGATCGCTTCCATGCCATTTCGCCCTTCGGCGACAATTTCAAAAGAAGGGTCCATTTCCAAGATGTCCCTCATACCCTCTCTGGCATGATGATGATCGTCGACAATGACGACCCGAAACGGCTGTATCATTTAAGAAGCCTCCTTCCTGATTTCCACTCGCGTTGTCCCTTGCCCGCTCTGAATCGCCAACTTCCAGCCCATTTCAAAAGCCCGCTCTTTCATAATTTTCAAGCCGTACCGGTCGCGATGCTGAAACGGATCTTCGGCCAGCCCGAGACCGTCGTCCGACACATAGCATACCCAGCCTCCCCCGTTCTCCACTTTACTGACGATCGCGACATGGCGCGCTTGGGCATGCTTGCGCACATTCAGCAGCGCTTCCCGGATAGAAGCGTACAGCTCGACCTTTTCCTTCACCGACAGCCGATCCTCGGCAAGCTCCCATTCCCAGGTGGCGGCAATTCCCGATTCCTGCACAAAATCCTTGACCATATTTTCCAAATACTGCTGCCAAGGCAAGGCGTCCGGATCTGTCGGGTGACGCAAATTCGCGATTGCCTGGCGGACGTATTCATTGACCTGGTGGGCGGTTTTGCGCAGGCTCTTCGCTTTGTCCGTCAATCCTCCGTCCTGGCGATCCAGTTGATCCATCTTCACCGACATTAAAAACAGCGACTGGGCGATGCCGTCATGAAGCTCTCTGGCGATTTTTTCCCGTTCTTTTGCAGCCGCTTGGCGGGACCGTTCCCGGTTCAGCTCCTCCTGAGTCTTCTCAAGCATGGAAAACAGCTTCAACAGAAAAGTGATGCTCACTCCGAACTCGATAAGGGGCGCAAGCCAATTTCCAAGCTCCATCGAGATGTATTCAAGAAACCAATGGTGTCTGGTGTACTCCCACACTGCCAGCGTCACTGTCGGAATGATCAGGATCAGCCATTTGATTTGTTTATACGACATTCTGCTTGTCCTTTCTTAAGCCTCGGAAGGCCGAAATTGGACGTCATCGTCCGGTTCTTCCCTCTTCTCCTTGCGGTACCAGCCAAAAAAGACGAGAGCGAGCGTAACTCCGTAAATAATTTCCTGCATGATTTTCATAATAACCCCGCCAAGCTGCTGATCCTCGTACGGGGAAAGAAATCCCGCAAGACGCGGCACATCCACCTCGGAAAAGTAAAAAGGCGTACACAAAATGTGCGGTCCTTCCGTATAGACCTTATAAAGCGTGGAAGATGCGAAAATGATGCAGGCGCAGGCCGGCGTAAGCAAAATTCCGTTCATGAAAATGAAGCCTATTTTCTTCAAGCCCGATAATTCCCCGCCCTCTTCCAGCGGACTGAGAATCGGCGTCCACATGCAGAAGGCAGTGACCAGCAATATCAAATGCGCTGCGTTATGAACCGCAAAATTGGACATCGCCAAATCGAAAATCGGGGGCCAGTGATAGACGGAGAAAAAGAAATTGAACAAAAGAAGCGCTGGAACCGGCTTTGTCAATAGGGCATACACCCGGCCTAAGACGGGAATCTTTCTCGCATATTGAAAAAAGCTTCTCGGCAAGCCCGCCAAAATCAAAGGCGGCATAAGCAAATATAAAATGGACTGCTGCAGCATATGGGCGCTGAACAGCAAATGGCCGAGAACGTTAAGCGGCCCGCCAAAACCGATGTAAAAGCACAGGCAGCCCGCCACAAACATCAGCTTTCTTCCGGCGGTTACGGATTGAACCAGGCCTGCTTCTCCTCCTGCGGCAGCCGGTACCGTCATCACGTAGTACAATGCCGCCAAACCGCCGATCAGGAAAATTTCAGGAGTGAACATGGCGTGGGCTCCGAACAAATTCAGAAGTATCGAGAATTCCAACCAATCGCCTCCTTGCTTCCCCTTTCTTATTACTATACTCAAATCCACTTTTTTCAAAATGACTCAAAAGAGCTATTAATCGGGCGTTCGTTCCACTTTCTGTCATTAAATATTCACAAATCGATGTCCGCATAGCACTTTCTGGTCATGGCAGCTTGTTTGCAAACGGGTATACTAGCTAAGAATATTTTGTACAGGGGAGTGGTTGCCTTCATGAGAAGAGCGTATACGGCGCTTATTGCGCTCGCCCTCGTTCTGGCCGGATGCAAAAGCGGTTCGGACATGGGCGATATGGATATGTCCTCCATGAACCAGGCCGGCATGCAGCCGATTGCAGCGGACATTCAAGTAAGTCCCGATCAGCCGAAAAGCGGGGAAACCGTCCGTTTTCAGGCCAAAATTACACAGGACGGCAAATATGTCACTTCTGTCAAAGAGGTCAAATTCGAATTTTGGAAAGAAGGGCAAACCGCAGAACACGAAATACTGAAGGGAACAAAACAGGAGACAGGCATTTTCGGCATCGATAAAGCGTTTAAAGATGAAGGCACTTATCATATCAAAGCGCATGTAACCGCTGCCGGCATGCATACGATGCCCCAGCAGGAATTCGTGATCGCTCCTAAATGAGGTGAATTGTACAGATGATGGTTAGCGCTTCCAAAAAAACAGGGCTTCGAATCGCGACCGCCGCCTTGCTCGCTGCAATTGCAGTTTGCGCTGTGCTGTGGTTTCGCCAAGGGACAGCTCCGCTTCCCGTCGTGAAAAAAGCGCCCGAGTTTACTTTGCAAAACTTACAGGGAGAAGACGTTGCGTTCGCCGGTACGAACGGCAAGGTGCGTTTGGTCGAATTTTTCTTTGCCAACTGCACCGACATTTGTCCTGCGACGACCTCCAACATGGTACTGATGCAAAACAATTTAAAGAAAAAGGGGCTCTTCGGCAGCAAAGTGGAATTTATCAGCATCACCTTCGATCCCGAACGCGATACCCCGGAAGCACTGGGCGAGTACGTCAATATGATGGGCATCGATCAAGCGACCGGCTGGCACATGCTGCGCGGCACGGAGGACGGCGTCCGCCGGATCGCCAACGATTACGGGCTTATGGTCGTCAAGCAGAAGGACGGACAGTTCGCCCACTCCATCCGCTCCCTGTTTCTCGTCGATCAGGAAGGCTCGATTCGCAAAGTTTTCGATATGGGAGAAACGATGGACAACACGGAGATTGAAAAGGCGATCGGCCAATTAGTCAAAGCGGGCGCGGCTTGATGTTGGAAAGCGAGGATTCCGCCGTCCAGCGCGACGGCGGGCGGTGAGGTCCGGAGGCGCGTGGGACGTGCTCCCGAGGCGTTGCGTCAGCGGCGCATGTCGGCGGGCGGCCGCCGCGCGGGGCGCGACAATACACGGGGCGGGTGCGCAGACACATGGTGGCAGGCCCCCCGATCGGGCGGACCGGAGGCGCGCGGGCGCGACAATCCACGGGGCGGGTACCGCCGATGCGTGGCGGTGGGCAACCCCCGCTCGGGGGAACCGGAGGCGCGTGGCCGCGACAATCCGCGGGGCGGGTGCCGCCGATGCGTGGTGGCGGGCGGGCAAAAGCTCGCCCGCTTTGACGGCGCGGGGGGCGCCCTCCAATGCCGGGTTGCCGGGCATGCACAGAAAGCCTGCGAAAGCGCAGGCTTTTTGGGCCACCCGACGTCGACACCCGGCGATAGCCCATATGCCTAACTGCGCGAAGAAAGCCTGCAAAAGTGCAGGTTTTTTGCCCGTTGATACGCCGCAACGGAAAATTCCTGCAATTGTGCAGGCTTTTAGCCGGGCACACAGGCTCAGGTTCATTTTCTTCGAAAATTCCTGCACTTTCGCAGGCTTTTCGCCCAAATGAACCTTTTCCCCGGAAAAAACCTGTACTTTTGCAGGTTTTCCCTCGCCTAGCCGGCCTGGCCCACCAAGCCGCCTCATGATCCCCCGGCGGCATCGACGCAACGCGCACCCCCCGGAGGATGCGCGTCACATCGATGCACGCCGGGAGAGACGCGCGTCGGAAAAGTGCGGCCGTCGCCGCCTTCGGAGCACCTCGCTCCCCTCCCCGGCAAGCGTGGAGGCGGATGCCTGCAGCGCTCCCAAAGCTATTGCCGCCCGCCGCCGCCTTCGGAGCACCTCGCTCCCTCCCCGGCAAGTGAGCGGGCAGATGCCTGCAGCGCTCCCAAAGCTATTGCCGTCCGCCTCCGCCCGGTGCGACGAAGCGGAACAGGAACGCCTGCTCATAGGCGAACTGCAAATGATCAGCCGTATGCAGGTACCATTTTTTATCCGGCGATAAATCGACGAACCCCGCGGGAATCATGCGGCGGACGCCTACCTGGAAGCCTGCTCTGAAAAAGGCGTCGGCCACCGTATCGAGCGTATGCTCCTGCATCGGAATGGACGCATTGCCGTTGATTTTGTCCCGGATCGCCGGCAGGCTCGGATTTCCCGTATAGTCGGCAAAGGTCGCGTAATAGACGCCGCCGGGCTTTAGCGACTTGCGAATCTTTTGCGCGTGCTCATCCAAATCCGGAATCAAATAGAGAACGGCCAGGCTAAACGCATAATCGAAGCGGTGGGCGAACTGCTCCGGCTGCGAGGTTGCCAAATACCGGATGGGCAAATCCCCTTTGCGGCTGTTCGCCACCTCGATGGATTTTCGCGCCAGATCCGTGCCTATGGCTTCTTTGAAAGGTCGCAGCTCATAAAGCAGCCGCAAAAAACCGCCCTGATTGCAGCCAAAATCGAGAATGCTGCTTTCGCGCAAATCCTCCTCGGGGATAAAGCCGAGCACCCGCCGCCAATGGGCCTGATGATCGTCCTCCATCCCCTGGTCCCCTTCGTTTTGATGACGCCACCACATGTCGTACAGCATTTCTTTTTCCAATGTCATGCCTCCTCATTTAATTAAACGTTCAATCGTCCTTGCTGCGGCTGCCCGGTTTGGATAAAACGGCACAGCCGGCCAAAATCATCACGCCGCCCGCCACCGTTATCGGATCAGGCGCCAAGCCCCACAGCAGGAAATCAAACAACGCGCTGACCGCGATGCCCGAATAGCCGACGGCCTGGACGACAATCGCATTTTCATGCGTAAAGGCTTTCGTCAAGAAAACTTGTCCGAGCAAAGAAACAACCCCGATACTCAGCAAATATATGCCGTCGATAACGCCCGGAATAACAAAGTCCCGCCACATAAACGGAAGCGCAACCGCCGCAGAGGTGGCCACAAAATAAAAGACGATTTCATGCGCCGGTTGCGTCCTGCTCAAATACCGGATCGAAATGCCGGCCCCTGCCGCTAACAGCGCGCTAAGCAGCCCGATCACCGCATAGACGGAATAGCTGGAATATTGAAAAGGCTTGACCACCAGCAGCGCCCCGAGAAAGACAACAGGCAAAACGGCCCACATTCTTCGGGATAGCCGCTCTTTCAAAAAAATAAAGGACAGAACCAGCGCAAAGACCGGCGACATATTCGCCAAAATGCCGGCATCCGTCAGCGGGATTTTGGACACCGTGTAAAAGTAAGCGAGCATATATAGCCCGCCCAAGAGGCCCCGCAAAGCCAGCATCGGAATCCCGCTTCCCGAAAAAGAAATGCGCTCCCTTCGCATGAGCCACAGCACAAGCAGCGTCCCGATGAGCCCGCGGAAAAAAGCAATCTCTGCGGCAGGCACCGCAGCGCTGACCAGCTTGACGAGCACATTCATTATGCTGAACACGAGAGAAGACAATAGAGCAAGTACAACGCCGTTTTTCATTCCAATTTTATCCGCCTATCCGGTTCTTATTGCGCCGCATCCGCCAGCAGCTTGGTATAAGCATGACGTTCATCGCTCCACATATGCTCGCGTGCAAAACGGTCGATAATCCGCCCTTCCTTCATAACAAGGATTCGGCCGCTCATTTGCAGGACGGCGGCGATATCGTGGGAAATAAACAGATAAGACATGTTTAAATCCCGCTGCAGCCCCTGAAGCAGCTGCAAAATTTGCGCCTGCACGACGGCATCCAGGCTGGAGGTAGGCTCGTCGCAGATAAGCAGACTTGGACGAAGACTGATCCCGCGGGCGATGGCCGCACGCTGCCATTGTCCTCCGCTCAGCTCATGCGGATACCGGTCGAGGTGCTCGCGCCGCAGCCCGACCATTTCCGCGAGTCTGGCTGCGCTCTGCCTCCGGGAATGCCGGACGTCCTCCAGGAACGGCGGCACGATGCGCGAAAAATTGTCAAGCGGCTCCATGATCGAGCGCCAGATCGGCAAGCGATCGTTCAGCGAAGCTGTCGAGTCTTGAAACACAACCTGCATATGCTGCCTCATGCTCCTCAATTCGCGGCGCTTCGCCTCGATCAACGATCGGCCCTTCAACCGGATATCTCCGCTGTCCGGCCGCTCCAGAGCAAGCAGCAGTCGCGCGAGCGTGCTTTTGCCGCACCCGCTCTCGCCGACGAGCCCGAGGCACTCCCCTTCCCCGATCTCGAAGGAAACGTCCTGCACCGCATTTACGCTATGTCCCGAGCTTCGATAATGCTTGACAAGCCTCTCTGCGGCCATGATTACACTCATTTTGCCATTGCCCCTCCCTGCCTGACGGCAATTTATCCGGAAAGAACCGCAGCCGCAGGCTCTGCACGATCTGCTTGATCTGCCCGATCAATGTGCCCGGCCAATCGCGGGCGTGCGTCCAGCAGCATTTTCGTGTAGGGATGCTCGGGCAGATGGCCGATATGCGCAGCGGACCCTATCTCCACGATTCGCCCTTCCTGCATAACGGCGATGCGGTTCGAGCTTTTCAGCACTTGGCGCAAATCATGGGAAATAAGCAGAATCGCGCAGCCTGTCTGCGTTTGAAGTCCCGCAATTAGCTCCATGATTTTCTTGCCTGTGAGCACATCCAGTGCTGTCGTCGGCTCATCGGCAATAAGCAGCTGCGGTTCCGGCATGAACGCTGCCGCCAGCGCAATCCGCTGCCGCTGACCGCCGCTGAGCTGAAACGGGTAGCTGGCGAACGTGCGTTCCGCAGGCAGACCGACGCGGTCCAGCCAGGTCAGGACCAGTTCCTTCGCTTCCCGCCGGGACATTTTCCGGTGGCTGCGTATCGTCTCGACCAGTTGGCTGCCGATTGTCAAAAACGGCGTGAAGCTCCCTTGATAATTTTGGAACACGCAGCCGATCCGGGCGCCCCGCAACTGCCTTCGTTTCTTTTCCGGCCAAGCCAGCACGTCCTCCCCTTGCAAAAAAATCCGGCCGCCGGCTATGCGAAGCGCCTTCGGAAGCTGCCCGGCTATGGCACTCGCAGTAACGCTCTTGCCGCTGCCGCTCGCACCGACAAGCCCAAGCGTCTCTCCCTGATGAATGGCGAACGAGATGTCATGTACAAGCGGCTTGAAGCACGGATTCCCCTGCTCATGCACCTGCAGCTGTTCAATGCGCAAAATCTGATTTGCCACACCGGCACCTCCTTAACCGATCACCGTCCGCGAACGTCCAATATGACCCGCAGCCTGTCGCTGAACCAATGGCACGCCAGCACGACAACCATGATGCAAGCGCCGGGGACGATCATCAATTGCGGGGCCGCCTGAAAATAAGGGCGTCCGTCGCTCAGCATCGCCCCCCATTCCGGCGCAGGAGGCTGCGCGCCCAACCCCAAAAACGACAGCATCGAAATCAGCAAAATCATTTTCCCGACATCCAGCGCAGCCAATACGGCTACGGGCGAAGCCGTCTGCCTGATCAAATGGCGCCGCAAGACAGCCCAAATTCCGCTCCCGGAGACGATCGAGGCCCATATATATTCCTTCTCCCGCTCGGCCAATACGATGCTTCGAACTACTCGGGCGTAGTCCATCCATTTCACGCAAGCGACGGCCAGCATGGCGTTCATCAGCCCCTGCCCGAGAAAACCCGCGACCGCAATGGCCAGCAAAAATTCCGGCAGCGCCCCTGCTCCGTCGACGAGTCGCATAAAAATCGTATCCGTACGACCGACCGCATAGCCGGACAACAGTCCGATCAGCGACCCGGCCAGCATGACAATCGCGACGGTGAGCGACGATATGCCAAGCGTTACCCCCGCTCCCGCCAGCAGCCGGGACAATACGCATCTTCCCAGATGATCCGTGCCCAGCGGATAGTGCAGGCTCGGAGGTAGCAAGCGATCCGGCATGCTGATGATCAGCGGATCGTTCGGCGCCAACTGCGGACCAAGCAGCGCCAGTGCCAGGAAAATGACCGCAATTGCCGTGGCGATGCAAAAATCGGATTTGAGCGGCGCGCTTTTCCTCGTGCGAGGATGGTCTTGAATCATGACGGGCTCATTGCCGGAAACTTCATGCTTCAAGCTTTTCCCCCCTTGCCCAGCCTGATTTGCGGGTTCAAAATACCGTAGCTGATATCTACCAGCACATTCACAATGCCGATAAACGCGCCGGTCAGCAGCACGTAGCCTTGAACGACCGGATAGTTCCGCTGGGTGATGGCCTCCATCGCCATGCTGCCGAGACCCGGCCAGGCGAACAGCGACTCAGTAACGACGGACCCGGCCAGCAGGCTGCTGAGGCTCATTCCGAATACGCTCGCCACAGGCAGCATGACCGCGCGCAGCGCATGTCCCGAAACTACGCGCCACTCGGCGATTCCTCTTGCCCGGGCGGCGCGAATGTACTCCTGCGACAAAGCTTCCAGCAGGCCCGCACGCAGCAAGCGGATGTACACGGGGGCCATAACAACGCCCAGCGTAATCGAGGGCAGAATGATGTGGCGAAAGCTTCCGCTTCCCATCGTCGGCAGCCAGTTCAGCTTATAGGAGAAAATAAATATCAGCAGCAATCCTAGCCAAAAGCTCGGCACTGAAGCGGCGATCAGCGAAAAAAGCCGGCTTGCATAATCGGGAAGCCGCCCCTCATACTTGGCGGCCATCACGCCGAGCGGAACGGAAATGAGCGTCAGCACGGCCAGTGCTCCCGCCGTCAAAGCGGCCGTAGCCGGCAGCCGTTCCATCATGATTTCCCATACGTCACGATTATTCGCGTAAGAGCGGCCCAAATCAAGCCGGAACACGCCCATGAGCCAGTTTCCATATTGCTTGTAAAGAGGCAGATTCAAGCCGAATTGTTCGCGAACCGCCGATTGATCGGCTTCTGTAACCGCCCCGTCCCCGATTTTCAGAATCGTCCGTACAGGATCTCCCGGGGCCAGCTTCATTAAAGTAAAGGTCACCACAGTCAGAAAGACCAATACAATCGCAAGCTGAGTCAGCCTTGAAACGGCTTGCCGCAGCATTTTATTGCACATCCAATTTATTGGTCACGATATAAAATTCTTCCGAACCCGGCTTCCAGCCGGCGATGCGCCGGTTCACACCGATCAAAATGTCCGGATGAATGATGTAGGAATGCGGTACCGCTTCATTAATGACGTTGACGTCATCCTGTGCAAGCCTGTTCCGTTTTTCCATATCGGCAGTTGCGTTCAGCTCCTGCAATATGGGCTGAAGCTTGTCGACGCTAATATTGGCAGGGTTGAACGATCCCCCCGGCACATAGGCCGAATTTAAAAAAGAGCCTGCGTCCCCTCGGGGCGACGTTAAATAGCTGGAAGTGGCTATATCCCAATCCGGGATATCTTTCATGGAAGCGTCCGGAAACTCCACGCTGACAATCTCGATGTCAATGCCCGCTTTCAAAGCCTCCGACTGGAACATAAGCGGAATCAGCGGAAGCTCCGGGTTGATTCCCTTGAAAGCCAGCAGCTTGAGCTTCAGCGGCTTGCCGTCTTTTTCGAGCTTGCCGTCCTTTCCTTTGACGTAGCCTGCGCTCTCCAGCAGCTTGAGCGCTCCCGCCTGATCGAGGCGCTGCGTTCCGCCCTTGCTGCCGAACGACAGCTTGGATGGAAACGGTCCGCCCGCCGGCGTCGCATGGCCGAGCATAATATCTTTCACCATGCTGTCGCGGTCGATCAGCATATCAAGCGCTTTTCGCACCCGGACGTCCCCGACCCGCTGCGGATTGTAGGTAAAATAATGCGTCCGCAAGCTCGGCACGGAAACGACGGACAGCTCTTTGTCCTTCTCGATGGAAGACAACGATTCCGCCGGAAGATGGTACACAATATCCGCTTGCTTGGATTGGTAAGCGAGCAGGCGGGCATTGGGGTCGCCGTTGAATTTATAGGTCACTTCGTTCAGCTTCGCCTTCCCGTCCCAATATTGCTCGTATCGCTCAAGAGCGATTTCGGCGCCGGGGGTAAAGCTCTTGACTTTGAACGGACCCGTTCCGACAGGAGCCTTGTTGAAGGCAGCTTTGCCGGCGGCCTGCTCGGCGGCTGTGCTGATTATGCTCGTAGTCGGATGCACCAACTCCGAAGGAAAAGCCGGAAACGGCTCTGTCGTGCGAAAAGTCAGCTCCTGGCCGTTTGCCGTCATGGAATCCAGCTTTAAAGCTGCGGCAAGAGCCTTGCTGTCGGCAATGCCGCGCTCGAAGGACGCCTTGACTGCAGCGGCGTCCAGCTTCGTTCCGTCCTGAAAAGTAACGCCGTCGCGAATGGTAAACACCCAAGTCCTCTCATCCTTGACCTCCCATTTTACGGCCAGCCATGGGGCCGGCTTCGTGTTTTCGTCCAGACGAAGCAGCGTTTCCGTCACGCCTGCCCTCAGAGCGATCCAGGTATTGTGCGGATCAAGCGTATCGTCCGGCAAGCTGTGCAGGATCGCAGCTTTCTTTATCTTTTCGGTTGAAACGGCATTGGGCTTGGCGTCTCCGGCCGCTTTCGGTTCATTCGCGCCACAGCCGGAAAGTGCGGCCCCCACGCAGAGGAGCAGCATGAGCATAAACGCTGCCATGCGATAACGTTGTTTTACAGCGGATACCATTGCAGAGTGAGCCCCTTTCTTTTTCTTTAGACCATCCGGTTCCGAATAGCCGTTACAATTATACCCCCTCTTCCATTCATTTCCTATGACTCCTAAGGGCTACTCCAGGCGGAAAAATTCCCCTTTTTTGAAAATTGTTCAACAATCGCTTGGACTTCCTCCGCCACGGTATCCGTCATCTGATCGTCATGGAACCCATGCAAGCCTTCTTCCTTCATAAAAGAAGCCATCCTGTGTTCAAATAGCTCGATAAACGCTAAAGTTTGCGGCATAGCCAGGCGGATTTTTTGCGCAAGCCCGTAAAGCAGCTTTAATTTCTTGTAATCTTCGTACGGCACTCTGGGAATGACCCACTTTCCTTCCTTATCCGGCGAAACCTGCTTATAGGGAAATGCGGAAAAGTCAAAATACCTCCCTTGCTCATCCGGCTCGGAAAACGGATCAATCAGAATCGACGAGTAGCGTATGTATAAAAGATATTCCTGCTTGACCTCATCCATGTCAGAAAACCCTTTGATATCGTCCCGCGAAAGCGTGATTTCATGCACAGGATAGTTATCGTCGTTTAAAAATTGCAATAAATTGAGCGGCCGCACCCGAAAAAAGCGGACAAATTCGGAAATTTCTTTCCACAGCAGCACCATGCTGCGTATCGCATGCTGAGTTATGGGACCTTCCGGATAGAGCTTGTACATATACTTTTTCGAAGGTTTTCGGCTGAAAATCTCATTTAAAGAAAAATCATTGATAAAAAACGGAGGATGCACATACATCGTGATGCTGCGGCTTTCGGCCTCGATCGGATCGGCAGCCGTGCCGCACTCCACACCCAGGCTTTCTATAAAACGCCGCGTACAGTCAAGAGCCTGGCTGCCGGTTTTGCTCGAACCTGTGACGATTTTTTTCTTCATTCCTTTTACAACCGATGTCAGCACCTTGGTACGATCCGGGTCGAACCGCGAAGCCGCATAATAGGTGGATAAGCTGATAATCTCGATCTCGCGCCCTGTCGAGCCCAGAAGACTTTGCACGAGAAGGTTGGAGCCGATCCCGGGGGAAAGCAGCAAAATGGTTCTCACTTCGTTCAGGGAACTCCATGGCAAAGCTTTCACGACGCTCCAATAGCTGTCGCTTGGCGTACATACAACGATGGTTTGCCAAATATCGTCGATCCCCTCATATCCCTCGTATACATGCGAAACTTCGGCTGTTCCGGAAAGGTGCCAGCTCGCTTCGACCTGCACTTCGGCGGCGATCATGCCGTCATGCTCTTGCAACTGTTCCTTGATCCTGCCCGCATGCGCCCCCTTTCTGTTCAGCAAGCCCAGTTGCGCGCACCAGCCTCCGGACAGATCGACGGCAGCATGAATTCCGGCAGGGCCCGCACCGATAATGAGCGTATTTCCGAATGGAGCAGTTTGATCGTGTAAACGCATTCATCTTTCACCTTCTTTTGCCAGGCTTTTTTTCCGTTCGATCATCAGCGTATCGTAGATGCAATGGCTTCGTACGATCGGAGTCAGGTTCCACTCCTGCGACAAATCTTTTTCAAGCGGATAGTTGAAAATGGATTTCAATCCGTTCCCGTATCTGACGATGATTCGCGCATCGGGCTTGACGACAGGCTTGAGATCTTCGAGAATCTCCAGTTTGTTGCCGACAAGGGACGCAACCATGACATGAGTCGCCTCCTGCACAAAGGGCAAATTGCGCAGCCGGTCTCCCGAAAATCGAATCTTGGATTGCAGCCCTGCCGATTCGGCGACCCTTCCGCCCAGATAAACGGCCTCGTCGTCAATGTCCAGGCATACTACGTCTGCGCCAGTTTCCTTGACAATCGTTAAAGCCGATAGCGGAAAAGCGCCCGAACCGATAAACAGCACTTTGGAGCGATGGTCGATTGCAAAATACTTGACCTCCTCGCTAATGGAATTCGCAAGCGCAGCCATGTACTCGCTGATATTCAAATTCTTTTCCAGCGCGCAAAGCGACTGATATTTCTCGACATCGCACAGCGCTTGAATCGAAGTTTGACGCAATTGTTCGCCATGCAGCCTTATTTCTTCATAACGCTCCAACTGTCTCCAAAGCCGTTCGTTCTCGTCGCTGACCATAAACTGGCAGAGGTCATCCAATTTCGTCCGGAGAAGTTCAAAGCAATCCGAACACTCCTTTGAATAATCGTTCAACAGCCTGATTTCGTATTCAAGCGTTTGCAGGGATAACAAATATGCATATTTATTTACCACTTAACTCCCTTCTTCCTGGAAAAAAGTCCCGTTTCGGCTTCTATTATATATAATGGATCGCAAAGCAAAATGACCCATAAGAGTCATGAAGTCACAGAAATTATGAACTTTTTGTGGTAAATACTTGAAGTAATCCCTAAATGAAGGAAACCGCCCCTTTAAGCAGGCTGCTTATGAGCAAACCTTTAGAAGACCTGTGGAAGTCAGGTTACGCACTAATCTGCCCGACTTCACACTAATCGCCGACCACATACCAATCTGCCGACCGCACACTAATCTACCCGACCACACACTAATCTGCTCAACCGCACACTAATCTGCCAACCACACACTAATCTTCCGACCGCATACTAATCTACCCGACCACACACTAATCTACTCAACCGCACACTAATCTGCCGACTGCACACTAATCTACTCAACCACACACTAATCCACTCAACTACACACTAATCTGCCGACCACACACTGTTCTGCTCGACCGCACACCTAATCTACCCGACCACACACTAATCTGCTCAACTACACACTGATCTGCCAACCGCACACTAATCTGCCTGACTGTACATTGGCTGCACTCAAAAAACCCGCAAAAATGCAGGTTTTTGCTCCATCTTGCGCGTGCCTCGGACAATTCCTGCAATTGTGCAGGCTTTTTGCCAGAAACGTGGGCTCGGCTTCACTTTCAGCGGAAATTCCTGCACTTTCGCAGGCTTTTCACCAAAATGGGCCATTGTCGCGGAAAAAGCCTGCACTTTTGCAGGTTTTCTCCCGCTCGGCCTGCCAAGCCGCCTCGCACCCTCCGCCGTGCAGCCGTGCTGCCAAGCCGCCCCGCAGCCAGCGCTGCGCTGCGCGGGAGCATGCGGCGCGCGCCGGGTAGAGCGGCTGCGCCAAACCAAAGGGGAACCACTCGAACATGGTTCCCCCACTCATAACAAAACCGGGAAGACAAGCCCCCCGGTTTTGTTTGCTTCTATGAATTCGGCCGCACGAAGTCGGCCATCGAACGAACCGCGATGCGGCCGGGCGATGCCGGCACGAACGGCTTCCCGCCTGCATCGCGGGCATAAAACTCGACCGTGCGCGGCTCATTGGGCAGCAGGTCGAAGAAATTGTCGCTGAAGATGCCTTCGACTTCCGCAGAGATCCAGACCTGCTTCGCCAGCACATCCGTGCGCAGCACGTATTTGCCGTCGGCGGCTTCCGTCACTTCAATCGCCGGCATGCTCAGACGCAAATCCTTGACAGGCGTCAAGTAATGCTCTTTGCTGTCGATGACGCGCCCGTCCCGCCCGAGCAATCTGGCGTACACCAGCACCGCCGAGGCGTTGCGCCCTTCCAGAAGCGATTCGGCGTCCAGCGACGCCGTTTTCGTGCTGCCATTCGCCTCCACGCGGACAGGATACTGCGCCTGCTCCAGCACTTCGCCGTAAAAGGTCAGCAGTTGAATATCGACTTGCCCGGTAACCGGCTCCATAAGATCGGAAACGACATAAAAGTCGAGCCGCCCTCCGGCCGATCCGTCGATGGACAGCAGCACGTCCCGGAAGCTGCGCTTCGCGTAATATTGCAGCGCCTTCCAGCGGCCGTAGTAATCCATCCCTGCCCATGAAGCGACTGGCCAGCAATCGTTCATTTGCCAATACAGCGAGCCCATGCAAAACGGTTTTTGGCGGCGGTGCGCTTCGATCGCCGTTTTCATCGCTTCCGCCTGCAGCACCTGGCTTACATACAAAAACGACGGGAAATCGTTCGGCTCGCTGAAATACAGCTCCATATATTGCCGGATAAGCTGGTTGCCCCGGGCATTTTTCTGGTGGGCGAGCATCACTTCCGATTCCAGCGCCAGATCCGCTTCCGCCGCATAAGTCCTCACCGATTTCAGCTCGGGAAACGATTGGAACCCGTATTCGCTCATAAACCGGCCGACATGAACGTTATATTTGTCAAAAGGCTCCAGCTGATGCCATACGCCCCAATAATGGATATCGCCGCTCGTCGATTTGTTGAAAGCATGCTGGCTGCCGTCTCCGGTAAGCCCGCGCATCGGCGAAGAAGGCCAGTAGGACGCGCCGGGATGCCACGCATTTACAGCCTCGGGCAAAATACGGTGAAAAATATGCTCGTAATCTTCCCATATGCGCTCGCGCTGCTCGGCCGTATAATCCTTTTTCCAACCCCATCCCGCATGCTCGTCGTAATGCGACCACGCCGTATCGATTTCGTTGTTGCCGCACCACAGCGCAATACACGGATGATTGCGAAGCCGCTTGACGTTCTCTTCGGCCTCCTGCCTCACATTGTCCAAAAACGCCGCATCGCCCGGGTACATGCTGCAAGCGAACATAAAATCCTGCCAGACCAAAATACCGTACTCATCGCACAGCGAATAAAAAGCGTCCGCTTCATAAATGCCGCCGCCCCACACGCGCAGCATGTTCATGTTCGACTCGGCTGCGGTCGCAACCTCGTGCCGGTAATTGTCATAAGTGATTTCGCTCAAAAAGCTGTCGTTCGGAATATGGTTGGCACCTTTGGCAAATACAGCCACTCCGTTTAGTTGTATATAAAACGAAGTGCCTCCGCCCTGCGCGTCCCGCTCCGTAACCAGCTTCACCGTTCTGAGGCCGGTGACCGTTGTCCGTTCGCAAACCGCTTGACCTTGGCGAACAAGCTCCGTTCGGAACGTATACATGTCCTGGCTGCCAAGCCCTCTGCACCACCAAAGCCTCGGCTCGGCGATTTGCGCGTCAAGCTCGACCAACTGCCGGCCGGGCTGCAGCCTGACCTCCCTGCTCCAGGACATGGAGTCCGCCGAAAGCTTCAACACGCCTTCCCAGGCGGCGTCGCTTTCGATTTCGGCGACCGCCGTCAGCAGGGCCTCTTCTCCGGAAACCGCGCGCTGCCGGATGAACACGTCCGCCAGCCGGACGCCGGACCAACCCTCCAGGCGGGCTTCCCGCCAAATGCCGCTCGTCACAAAGCGCGGTCCCCAGTCCCAACCGTAATGATACGGCGCCTTGCGGGCGAACACGCTTATTTTGCGATCGCCCAATCCCCCGGCTTCGGATTGGTCGTTCGTGGCCGGCAGCGGATAGCCCAGTTGCTCAAGCTTGGGCAAATCTTCGCGAACCGGCGAACGAAACCGAATCCGCACCTTGTTGGCCCCCTCCCGCACGATGTGCCGAACGTCCGCTTTCCAGGTACGGAACATGTTGTCCGCCGACAGAACGCGGCGTTCGTTCACATAAACGTCCGCATACGTATCCAGCCCATCGAATACAAGATGCAGATTCGTATGCCGGAGCGCTTCATCGGAAATATGCAGCTGTGTCTCATATTCCCAGTCCTGCTTGTCGATCCACTGCAGATCGCGTTCATTCGTCCCGTAGAACGGCTGCGCAATCATGCCATTCCGCAGCAAATCGGTATGCACGCAGCCCGGCACCTTGGCCGGAAGCCACCGCTCCCCGTCGCACGCTTTAAATACCCATTCGCTCAAAAGCAGGTTTACCGGTCTTGCCGGGTTTGCTCGGTTTACTTGGTTCATTTCCGCCTCCACTGTGACTCCATCCATTTGATTTTCTCTCTTCCGCGGACCGGCGTTTCCGGCCGAATGCGGCTAAGGCTCCTTCTCGAATTGCGAGCCACTCCGATCCGCGTAGGACTGAAGTGGCTCCGTTGCCTGCATGTATAGTAGTCGGATTTTTACTTGCTCAGCTTCGCTTCCGCCGCTTTGCCTTTTTCCACGAGTGTATTATAGGCTTGATCCAGCGTCGATTTGTTGAACATGACCGCTTCCATCTCGGATTTGTACGTTTTCACGAAATCTTCCGCGCCCGCAGGAGCCGGATAGAACGGCAGCGCCTTTTCCTTGGCGGCGCCCAGCAGCTCTTTGCCGAACAAATCGCTTTTGCTTAATGTAGGCTGCAGCTCTTTGAACACCGCTTCATCGATCGGAATACCGCGCGTCGTGCCCAAAATTTTGCCGTTCTCCTTATCGGAAATAAACCATTTGATGAATTGCTTCGCCTGCTCTTTGCTTTGGGAATTCGCCGATACGGAGAGGAAGATCGTCGACTGCGCCCAGCCGCCGCCTTTCACGCCTGTCGGGACGCTGGTAACGGCCAATTTGCCCGGAAGCATCGCTTCGACAACGCCTACGGAACCGACGGACGCCGATCTCAGCATAACGGTGCCGTTGCCGAGAGAGTCGAGCTTCGGATCGTTTTCTTTAAAGGATAATTGCTGGTCCGCGGAAGGCACAACGCCGTCTTTGCGGAATTGGGCGTAAATATTTTGGAACTCGTACCATGTGTCTTTATCCAGATTGAACTTGGAGCCGTCCTGGAAAATCGGGCCCTTGCCTTTGGACGTTTGATAGTATTGATACCATTCCCAAATGTTCGTCATATCGTCGATCGGGTACTTGTCCTTGGGCAGCTTCGAACGGGACTCTTTGGCATAGGCGAAAAAGTCCTCCCACGTCCAGTTGCTCGCCGGCAGCTTGATGCCTGCTGCAGCCAGCGCCTCTTTGTTGTATACGACGCCTTGACCGTTAAGGCTGAGCGGGACGCCGTACATCTTGCCGTTGATTTTGACGTTTTCCAGCACTTTCGGATCGACGATGCCCGTCAAATCAATGTCCGACAGATCGGCCAGCAGCCCTCTTTTTACGTAGCCCTGAATGTAAGCCGCGTCCATTTGCAGCACATCGGGCATCGAATTCGACGCAGCCAAAGTTGGCATTTTTTCCCAATACCCGTCCCAAGCTGTATATTCCGGCGTGAAGGTAACCTGCGGAACGTTTTTCGTATATAAATCAAGAGCTTTCAGCGTGGCGTCATGGCGGGCCTGCGAGCCCCACCACATCATTTTCAGCTTGGCCGCCTTGCCTGCCGCCGGGCTTCCCTGGGCAGTATCCGCCTGTTTGGAGCCGCAGCCCGTCAAAGCTACCATCGAGGCGAGCATTGCAACGGAAACGCCTTTTACCCACGGTTGTTTCATTTTCATCTGAAAAACACTCCCTTTTTATTTAAATTTAAGTGTAACCGTCGTCAGAACTTGCTTTACCCTTTGATGCCCGTAGTCGCGATCCCTTCGACAAAATGCTTTTGAGCCGTGAAAAATACGATAGCCGAAGGCAAAACCGACAGCAGCGACATGGCGAGCAGTTGGCCCCATTGAATTTCGAACTGGTCGATAAACATGCGCAGCGCCAAGCCGACCGTAAATTTCTCGATGGAGCTTAAATACAACAGCTGTGCGAAAAAGTCGTCCCAGCTCCAGAGGAAGGTGAAAATGCCTACCGTAACCAGGGCCGGCTTGATCAATGGCGCGATGACCCGGAAAAAGATACCGTATACGGAAGCCCCGTCGATTTGCGCCGCTTCATCCAGCTCCTTCGGTATGCCGCGAATAAACTGCACGACGAGGAATACGAAGAACGCCCCGCCACCGAAAAAATGCGGCAATATGAGCGGAATATAACTGTTCACAAAGCCAAGCTTGTTGTACAAAATATATTGCGGCACGACCGTCACCTGCGTCGGAAGCATCATCGTCAGCAGCAGGATGGAAAACCAGAACCCGCGCAGCTTGAACTGCAGCCGGCCAAAGCCGTAGCCTACCAACGCCGCCGTTGTCACACCGCCCAGGACGTTCCAAAACTCCATAAGCAGCGTATTGGCAAAAAACTTGGCGAACGTGAACTCTTTCGAATAGGTCCAGCCTTTCGTGTAATTTTCCCATATAAACTGATGCGGCCAAATGGTCGGCAGCCCGAACTCCGTCGAATCCTTGAAAGAAGCCCCGATCCACCAAAACACGGGATACATCATCAGAATCGCGAAAGGGAGCAAAATCAGATGAACCTTGAGTCCTGAAAGACGTTCTCTGCTTGTCATTTCGATTTCCCCCCTTCAGCTTCGTAAAAGACCCAGTACTTCGAAGCCAGGAAGTTGATCGCCGTAAACAGCGCGATAATCAGCAGCAAAATCCAGGCCAGCGCCGAGGCGTAACCCATTTCATACTGTTTGAACGCTTTCTCGTACAGAAACAGCACGTACATATACGTTGAGTTGGCAGGTCCGCCGGGCCCGCCGGGCGGAATGACGAAAGCGGATGTAAACATCTGGAAGGAATTGATGATACCGAGCACGAGATTGAAAAACATGACGGGTGAAAGCATCGGCAGCGTAATATGGAAAAACTTGCGAATGCCGCCCGCTCCGTCCACGGAAGCGGATTCATAAAGATCTTTCGGAATTTGCTTCAAACCGGCCAAAAAAATGACCATCGTGGAGCCGAACTGCCACGCATTCAAAATAATAAGCGTTCCCAGCGCAGTGGCAGGATTGGACACCCAGCCGATCCCCTCGATGCCGAACCAGCCAAGAACGTGATTGATGTAGCCGTCCAGGCCGAACATATTTCTCCACAATGCGGATACCGCGATACTTCCGCCGATCAGGGAAGGAAAGTAAATCGCCGTCCGGTACCAGCTCATGCCGCGAATGTTTTTGTTCAGCAAAATCGCCACCATCAAGGAAAAAAACAGCTTGACAGGAACCGCGATCAAGACGAATGTGAACGTCACGGAAAGCGATTTCAAAAATAACCGGTCCTTGAGGAAAATGTTGCTGTAGTTCTCCGTTCCGATCCATGACGGAGAATCGAGCAGCGAATACTCCGTAAACGATAAATAGAACGACTGTACCGTGGGCCAAAGCGTGAGCAGCAAAAACCCGAGCAGCCACGGAGCGATAAATACATAACCTGCAACATTATGCTCGCCCGAGTTGCGCAATTTGCGTTTTTTTGTCGTCATGGCATTACCTCTTTCAGTGTGGGATCCGAATAGCTCCTTTTAATCCTATGAAACTAATAGTAGTGCTTAATCAACTATTAGTCAACTAAAATTTTAGTTTTATTATGTTTACAAAATGAAATTTAAATTTACTTAAAGCGCTTTAATTAATAACTTTAAAAAATCTGAAGCGGCCGTTCACGACAAACAAAAAAACTTTTCGAAAACGATTCCTCTTAAATCGTCTGCGAAAAGTTTTTGCTCTGCGTTGCATGATGATAGCTGTCAGGCGCGCCCGCCGGGCGGCGTATCGACGCTTTCCCGGGCCATTAAACCGCTTTGCAGCAATATTTTTTCATAGGGCATAAGCGGATTGTCGAGCCTCCATTGCAGGATGTCCACGGCTTTCATGCCCAGCGCCTCTTTCTCGACGTCAATCGTAGTCAGCCCGGGAAAATCTCTCAGTATATCGCTGTTGTTATCAAAGCCTGCAAGAGAGCAGTCCTCCGGCACCCGCAGTCCCATCTTCGTTAAAGCCCGCAGCGCCAGCAGCGCGATCTGATCGTTGGCGCAAACGAAGGCAGTCGGAAAGCTTTTGCGCGGAATCGATTGTAAACCTAACAAAAGCCTATCGATATTTTCATCGTCAAACGTCGGCTTTACGCTCAGCAGTTCCTTGTTCGGCACATAGGGCAGCTCATTTTCGTCCATAACGGAACGAAACCCGCTCCAGCGGTCAAAAAAGCTTCTCGAATAGCGTATCTCGCCGATAAACTGAATATGGGCGTGCCCTTTGCCTAACATAAACTTCGTCATTTTGCGCATGAGATCGAAGTTGTTGACGAACACGCTGTCGGATTCGATCAAATCGTCTTCATGATCGATCAGAACGGTAGGAATCGCTTTGTTTCTCAGCTCCATCAGCATCGGGGTCGATATGTAGCCGACGCCGATCACGCCGAGCAGCCCTTCCGGCTTCATCACCAGATTGAAATTGCGCGGCGAATCGTCGGAAATCAAAATAGCGCCGATGCCTCGCGCTTCCAAAAATTTGTAAACGCCGTCAAGCACTTTGCCCCAATACCCGGATTCCCTGTTCTGGATTCGGATATTGGAGAACAGAACACCTGCAATTTTATGATCGTTTTCCTCCTGCACGCTGCTCTGAAGCTTCTTGATGCTCTTTTGGTTCAAGTAGCCCAAATTCGAGGCAAGCTCGAAAATTTTTTCCCTGGTGACCGCACTGATGCCCGGCTTGCCGGACAGCGCCTTGGACACCGCATATTTGGAAACTCCGATTCGGTCAGCGATTTCCTGCATGGTCACCTTCTTGTTTCTCACCAAATCGTATCACTCCAAGTCGTTAAAATCCGAACCGTTTGTCACCTTTGTAAACCAAACGTTATCCTGCTCATCATAACAAATTCGTTCAAAAATGTACACAACGTTATCGTCCGGTACCCCACGGGCGGCCAGATCCGCATACGAAAGCGCTGCCTCGAAAGGCAGCGCTTTGACTTTCAGCCGGTTGCTTTTCCTTGCGGGAATGTGCGGCTGCGGCAAAATGAGGTTGCTGCGTTTGTAAGCTACCTCGCGCAGCTCCTAGAGTCTGTCCGATGAACCACGTAGAAGGTATATATGCAAAAAATGACAGTCATTATGCAGCGTGAGCGGCAATATATACAGTCATGATTCACCCGGTATGCACAAAAGTAACTCCGTCGGACAGACTCCCATCGCGCGGCGTGTGCTGCATGACTGCGGCCGGTCGAACAGATAACGCGGTTCGCTGTACGCAAAACCTGCAAAAGTGCTCAAAAGTGAAAGTGCCGGGCTTTTTCGATGGAGGTGATTCGTTTTTGGGAAAAACCTGCAAAAGTGCAGGAATTTTCGACGGAAGCGGTTCATTTTTGGAAAAGCCTGCAATTGTGCAGGAATTTTCGGCCATTGAGGCTCCAAACGCGAGTTTAGGGGATAATTCCTGCAGTTTTGCAGGAATTTATCGAGGGACGCGTATCTGCGGGCAAAAAACTGTACTTTCGCAGGTTTTCCGCTCGCTCCCCAATGATGGGCCTGCCAACAATCTCCTATTCGCAGGTATTCTGCATGTGAGATGCTGCTGCAGTGAAGCGCCGGACGCCGGGAATCGAGCGTAAAAGAAAAAACAGACAGCCCCGTTGTGCCGAGTCTGTCTGTCGTTGTTCTCTACCAGCGGAACAAGACGCCGTGGTAATCGTCCTTTCGATTGCGGAGCCCTTCATAGGCGGCAGGCGCATCCTCCGGTGCCAGTATATGGCTGATCAACGGCTGGATGCACAGTTTGTTCGTCTGCATCAGGCGAAATACGATTTGCGAATTACGCACGAGCGAATGCTTGACGAACGGGTCGGGCCTCAGCGGGAACCGCCATTCGTGCGCCCCTTTGTACGTAATGCAGCCATGCCCGTTCAAATGGATGTGATTCAGCAAATCCGTCGCATTCGTCTGATATTCGCCGCGCGGACTGCCGAGCAAAACAACTTCACCGTATTGCCCCACCCAGGAAGCGCTGTCGACAGCCACCTTCGGCACCCCTGTCGCTTCGATCAGCGTCGATACGCCTTTCCCGTCCGTCAGTTCCCTGATTCGCATCCCTGTGTCCGAACCTGACGGCAGGGCAAACTCCACCCGGCATTCGCGCGCAAGCTGCAGCCGGTTAGGGGAAAGGTCAACGCCGATCACCGACGCGCCCTGCAATCCGGCCAATTGCGAGGCCATATTTCCGATCAGGCCAAGCCCGGTCACGGCGACGTAATCGCCCAGTTCGATTTGCGAGACGCGAATGCTCGTCATGGCCACAGTCGCCATCCGGGTAAAAGGCACCCAGGACAGCTCCAAATCGGCCGGAACTTTCAGCATGACCCCGTCTGCGCTGTCCACTTCGTACAGGGCGTGCTTGCCGTAGTGAAACACGATATCCCCGACCTCGAACTCCGCTGCCTCCGGGCCTTTGTCCACAATTTCGCTGACGGCCGCATATCCCGGCACGGCGGGCATCGGGAACCAGCTCTCCCCGCCCGACAAGCAGGCGAGCTCCGTTCCGGGGCTGATCAGCGTGTACGCCTTCTTGAGCAAAACCTGCTTGCCCGTCAGCTTCGTGAAATTGTCCGTTTTTTGCTGAAGCTCAACCTTCCATGGCGCGGTAAAGACGATTTGTTTATTTTCCATGGCGCTTTCTTCTCCTCTGTTGTTCAAATTTTGTACCCGTCGTGCCCTGGATACGAGCGAATCCCGGGCGTGCATTGCAGCGCCGCCAGCCCTCTGCCGGGCTGCGCGAAGAAAGCCTGCAAACATCAGGCTGCCAAGAAACCTGCGCGACAGAGCCGGATCTCACTTCTGTCCGGCTGGGCGAAGAAAACCTGCACATATCTGGCACCCAGAAACCCACGCGTCAGACCAGATCTCACTTCTGCCCGGCAACCTGCACATATCTGGCGGCCCAGAATCCTGCGCGACAGAGTCGGATCTCACATTTGCCGGGCTGCGCGAAGAAAACCTGCAAACATAAGCCCGCCCAGATACCTCCGCGCCAGAGCCGGGTCTTTACATTTGCCCGGCTGTGCGAAGAAAACCTGCAAAAATACATCTTTTTTGCTGCTAATACACCGGCCGCGAAACAATTCCTGCAATTGTGCAGGTTTTTCGCCGGGCGCAAAGGCTCAGGTTCATTTCCATCGAAAATTCCTGCACAATCGCAGGCTTTTCGCCAAAATGAACCTTTTTCCCGGACAAAGCCTGCACTTTTGCAGGTTTTGTCCCCGGCCTGGCCTGCCAAGCCGCCTCACGGCCCTCCGTCGTGCAGCGCCCCGCTGCGTGCTATACCCTTCGCCGTGCATCACCCCGCTCCGCGCAGTGCAGTGCCCCCCGCCATGCAGCACCCCGCTGCGCGCAGTACCCTCCGCCGTGCAGCGCCCCGCTCCGTGCTGTACCCCCGTCGTACGACGCCGCAACCCGCTCCGAGACTTGTTGGGAGAGGCAGGCGTTCTCTCCGGCCCTTCCACGCAAGCTGATTTTGCAAGTTTGCGCGTCTCTCTCAGCCCGCTAACGTACGGCTTGTCCGCCGGCGAAAAAAGCTCCATCGAGCTCTTTCGAAAATGAGCGTCCGCCGATCAGCATGCTGCCGCCACGCGCTTTATCACTGTAATGCGGTAAAAAAGAGCAATTTTGCAGAACAACCCTGCAAAAATCGCTCTTTTCATGGCGGATCGTTTATAGGGCCGCTGCGGAAAACACCTTATCGAATCCCGCTTTGGATCGCTGGACAAGGCTTTCGGGCGTGCCCGCAGGCGGTTCCGCGGATAATATCTCCTGGGCGACGACGCCCCGGTATCCGATTTTGTGCAGCCCTTGCAAAAAGCCGGCCAAATCGATGACGCCCTCGCCGGGGTAAATGCGTCCGTTGTCGAGCGCTTCCTCAACCGGGACGTCCGGCGCGTCGTTGATGTGGACATGGACGATTTGCTCGGCGCGCAGACGCTCGATGTCGCCGACCGTCGAACCGTTCGTATACCAGTGGAACGAATCGAACAGCAAGCCCACGCTGCGCTCCCCGATCGCATCGATCCAGTCAAACGTTTCATCGATCGTCCAGATGAACGGGTTCGCCCAGCGGGTCCGCAAATGGTGCGGCCCGACGAATTCCAGCGCGAGGCGGATGCCGTACGCGCCGAGAATTTGCGCGCAGGTGCGCAGCCGCCGCGTTGCCAGCGCCATGAAGTGCGCCGCTTTCAGGTCGGTCGACGGCAATATGTAGGTGCAGCAGCTCGCGCACCCCAACGCGGCCGCGGCGGCAGCCGACTGCGCCAGCTTGCCGACGCCGTCAAGGAACGCTTCCTCGGTCGTCCGCCATTCGACCGGAAGTCCGAATGCGCCGACGACGACGCCATGCTTTTGCAGCAACGCCTTCGCTCCTTCAACACCGTGACGCTCCACAAGCGCCAGGGCATCCAAATCGACCGATTGAAAACCGTATTCGGCCGCCAATTCGATGAACCGCTCGTCGCTCTCTATTTGTCCCAGCCCAGACCGGGTTAATCCTCTCAGCATCTGCTATGCCCCCTCCGATTCGTCCAAATTCCAGTTCAGCTTCACTTCATTGCCGGTACGGGACGATTCGTAAATCGCATCCAGCACCAGATTGTTCGTGAGTCCGCTCAAAGCCGAAGTAATCGGCTCCTTGCCTTCACGGATGCACGCCAAAAAATGGCGGCTCAGGCGCAGACGCTCACCCTCGTCGTTCTCCGGCCTGCGCAGCTCGGTTTCGATCGCCCGGTCGAACTTTTCGGTCAGCAGCTTGCCCTGCGCACCGCGATAGCTGGCTCCGCCTTCCGAGCCCATCAAATGCACGAACGGTGTGTTGTCGGTATCCATGTGCACGGCCCAGCTTACTTCCAGCGACAGCGTGCTGCCGTTGTCCATTTTGATCAGCGCCGTCGCCAAATCTTCCACATCGTAGATGCCGTTCCAATCCGGTTTCCCCCAGGTGCCGATCCCTTTGCGGCGGGGGCCGAACTCCGCGTAAGTCGCACCGTAGACGGAGACGGGCTTCGGATTGCCCATCAGGTACAGCGCGAGATCCAGCATATGCACGCCGATGTCGATCAGCGGACCGCCGCCGGATTGGTCCATCCGCGTGAACCATGTCCCCCAGCCGGGAATCCCCTTGCGCCGGAACCAGCCGGCTTTGGCCGTATAAATATGGCCGAGCTCGCCCCGCTGTGCCTGCTCCTTAATTTGCATCGGAACGGCTTCCCAGCGCATTTGGTGGCCGATCATGACGACCTTGCCGGCCGCCCGGCTAGCCTTCCAAATTTGCCGCGCCGCAGCTGAATTGATGCCCATCGGCTTTTCCAGCAGCACATGCTTGCCGGCTTCGATCGCCTGCACCGCAAGCGGCGCATGGAACTGGTTCGGCACGCCGATAATGACCGCATCCACATCGGGGCTTTGAATCAGCGCCTCGGGGGACGCCGCAACGTTGGCGATGCCGTGTTCTTTCGCCCTGGCTTCCGCAAGCGGCAAATAGGCATCGGTTATCGCAGTAATTTCGCACTCATCGGCCAGTTTGGAAAATTGCTCGATATGTACGCCCCCGATATTCCCGGCGCCTATAATTCCGATCCTCACTTTATTGCTCACTGCCATTTCTGTTCCTCCTTAACGCATAAGCTGAGTATGTATCCTGTTCCTCTGCCATTTATGGTAAGATAAAAACAAAAAGAAAGCGTACCGTATTTTTCGAAAAACGTCCCAATTTTTCGGAGGACCACAAACATGACTTACTTTCCCGCTTATTTGAAAACGTATCCAAATATGCATTCGGCGTTCCCGTTTCATCTCAGCCTGCACCGACTTGAGCACGGCTTTCGCGCTCACCGCCACGATTTTCTGGAGTTTTCCTACGTTGTGGAAGGCGGCGGGTCCGAGGCGATCAACGGAATGCGCCATCCGATGCTGCCCGGAACATTCACGTTCGTCTTGCCGTACCAGGTACACGAGCTGTTCACCGATCCCGGAAGCACTCTGGTGCTGTACAACTGCGAGTTCAGCATGGATCTGCTGATGGAAGCAAGCGCCGAGGAAGGATTGTCCGGCCTCATCAACGACGCCGACCCGCTTCCCGCCTACGTACAGCTGGGCGAGCAAGAGCAGGCGCGGATGCGGCTCTTATTGGAAGACATGTTCCGGGAATACCAAGGGGATGAGCGCTGGCGGCGCACGCTTTTGCAGGCGAAGCTTAAGGAAATTTTGATCCGCTTCGACCGCTGCCGAAGGTCAGACGGCCAGCCCTCATCGGCGGCAGCGCCCGCATCCAAAGCCAGCCTGTCGGTATGGCCGATCATTCACTACATCCACAGCAGCTACCAGGAGGAGCTGTCGCTGTCCGATCTGTCCGCGCGGTTCTCGATGAGCGTGTCCCGAATCAGCGAAGTCATCAAGCAAACGACCGGGCAAACGTTCGTTCATTTTTTGCACGATTTGCGCCTCCGCCACGCCTGCAGCCTGCTTGTGTCCACCGACATGAGCGTTGCGGAAATCGCCCACGAAGTCGGGTACGGCTCGTACAAGACGTTCTCCCGCATTTTCCGGGAAAGCAAAGGCGTCGTGCCGAAAGATTACCGCAAATTGAAAATGGCCGGAGGCGCCAAAACGCTTTAGGCGGTCAGTCCGCTGCCGCCACCGAATGCCGGACGGTCAGTGCCGCGGGGACGCCCCACTTCAAAAACGGCTGCTCCATCGGCTCCATCAGCAGCCACGCCACGGCGGCATCGCACATGCCGGCTTTATCCACTTTCATCGTCGTCAGCGGCGGGTCCGACGTCTCCGAAAGGGCCAGCCCGTCAAATCCGATGACGGACATGTCCTCGGGAACCCGGATGCCGCGCTCGCGCAGCGCCGCGATCAGCAGCAGCGCGATTCGGTCGTTCCCGCAAAAGAACGCCGTCGGCCGCTCGGCCAGCCCGTCCAAAAAAGCGTCCAGTTCCTCCGCAGTAAAGGCAAAACCCGCAGACTCCAGCAAACAAAAATCCGCGCGCTCCGCGGCTCCGCTCTCCCGCATCGCCTTCCAATAACCGAACCACCGCTCCTCATGGCTCGTCGTCAAGTTCGTCGGGCCGATAAACCCGATGCGCGTATGGCCGCGGCCGAGCAAATAGCGGACCGCTTCATATGCCCCCTCGATATTGGCCGACGTCACGACCGGACCGGGGAGGCCGCGATGATAGGAATCGAACATCAGAACCGGACCGCAGCGCTGCCGGACCATCTCGGCGTATTCCCGATCCACAATCCCGAACAAAATCATTCCCCGCGAAGGAAGCGTAAGCACCAGCTCGGGCAGCTTCAGCCGCTTTTCCATCTCATCGCTGATTCTCAAAATAACGGCGTTGAACCCTTTTTCCCCGAGCCGTTTTTCCAGCCCCCAGATCAGATCGTGGTAAAACAAAAAATGATCGTTATCCTCATAGCTCATAATTCGATCCGGGACAAGCACCGGCACAGCCGCATGCTCCTGCCGCTGCGGACCTCCGGCTTCCGCCACCATGCCGTAGCCCAGATCCCGGGCGGCCTGCAGCACCTCCTGCCTGAGCTGCTCGCTGACGCCCTTTTTGCCGGACAGCGCCAAAGAAACGGCATTTTTGGAGACGGCAAGCTTATCCGCAATATCCTGCATCGAAACTTTTTTCGGCCTTGGCATGATGTTCATTTCCTCCCGCTTATGATACAATCAACATAGCTTGACAATAATCAATTTCGTCAAGTTTTGTCAAGTTAAAAGCCCATATTTTTGGAGGGAAGACCTTTGAGTTTAGCTATTGGAATCGACATAGGCGGAACGAAAACCGCCATCGGCATCGTGGATGCCCAAGGCAGCATCATTGCCAAAAACGCATTAAAAACCGACCTCGCCGTTCCACCGGCGCAAATGGTGGAGCGAATCGCGGCCGACGTGCAAAAGCTGATCGCGGACAGCGGTGCAGACGCCGCCGCCATTCGCGGGATCGGCATCGGCGCTCCCGGACCGCTGGACCCTGCCGGCGGTAAAATTACTTGCCCGCCCAACTTGCCGGGCTGGCAGGATTTCCCGCTGGTGCAAGAGCTGGAGCGCTATCTTCGCTACCCGATCCGCATGGAGAACGATGCGACCGCCGCTACGCTCGCGGAAAAATGGGTCGGCGCCGCCAAGGACAGCGACCATTTCGTTTTCATCACGATCAGCACCGGAATCGGCTCCGGCATTTATTTGCACGGCAAGCTTTTGACCGGTTCCAGCGGCAATGCCGGCGATGCCGGGCACATGGTCGTTGACCCGTCCGCCGGGCGCTGCGTCTGCGGGCAGTACGGCTGCTGGGAATGGGTCGCTTCCGGAACCGCGATAGCGAGACAAGCCTCGGAGCGGTTAGGAAGAACGGTTACTTCCAAAGAAGTATTCGAGCTTGCCGCCAGCGGAAACGCGGAAATGACCGAGCTGACGGCCAAAATGTACCATAACATCGGCGTCGGCTGCGTATCGCTCATCAACATTCTGGACCCGGACAAAATCGTCATCGGCGGCGGCGTGTCCCAAGTCGGCGAGCCGCTTTTTCAGGCTGTCAAAGCCTATGTATCCGCTCATGCATTGAACCCGACCGGACGCAGGACGGACATCGTCCCGGCCTCGCTGCACACCGATGCGGGGCTGGTCGGCGCCGCGGCGCTCGTCCATCTTGCTTATTAAGCGTTCAAAAACAGAGAGGAGCTTGACAAACATGGAACCGATTTTTCTCGAACCGGTATTCAAAGACCGCATCTGGGGAGGCACGAAGCTGAAGGAGCTGTTCGGCTACGACATTCCTTCCGCGCTGACGGGGGAATGCTGGGCGGTCTCCGCCCATCCGAACGGCCAAAGCACGGCCAAAGGCGGGGCATTCTCCGGCACGACACTGGGCGAGCTTTGGGAGAAGCGGCCCGAGCTGTTCGGATCGAAGGCGGGCAAATTTCCGCTGCTTACAAAAATTCTCGACGCGTCGGACGATCTCTCCGTACAGGTGCATCCGGATGACGCTTACGCCATGGAGCACGAAAACGGCGAGCTCGGCAAAACCGAGTGCTGGTACATCGTCGACTGCGAGCCTGGGGCGGAAATCATTTTCGGCCACAGAGCGCAGTCCAAAGCGCAGCTTGCAGCCATGATCCAGGCCGGCGAGTGGGACGAGCTGCTGTGCCGCGTCACCGTGAAGCCGGGAGACTTCTTTTACGTCCCCAGCGGAACGATTCACGCTCTCGGCAAAGGGATCGTCGTGCTGGAAACCCAGCAAAGCTCCGACACCACGTACCGGGTGTACGATTACGACCGCAAAGACGCGGCAGGCAACCTGCGCGAGCTTCATTTGGAAAAAGCGGTCGAGGTCACGACCGTCCCTCATCAATCGAGCGCAGCGGAGTATCTCGTGGAGACCAGCGGCGGCGCCCGGATTACGACGTTCGTCTCCAATTCCTTTTTTACCGTGCAAAAATGGGACGTAAACGGCTCCTCCTCCTTCGCGGCTCCGGCCAAATACACGATCTTCAGCGTATTGTCCGGCGAAGGCGCGCTGCAAACGGAAACCGGCAGCTTCAGCCTGCGAAAAGGCGACCATTTCATTCTGCCGCTAGGATTCGGCAGCTACCGGCTGGACGGACAGCTGGAACTCATCGTTTCCAGCGAGTAAGGCCAGCGGCCGGGCGGAAGCGCCCGCTGCTGCGGCAGCGCTCGGCAGCGCCGCGTGCTTGGGCGCTCGGTGGCGCCGCAGAGCTGGGGTCAAAAGCCTGCAATTGTGCAGGCTTTTTTGGCGAAAACGGCCCGTTTGGAGGAAAAGCCTGCGATTGTGCAGGCTTTTTCCTGTTCTGACGGGGCGGAGCCCCAAATGTTAGCGAAAAACCTGCAGTTTTGCAGGAATTTCGCCAAGGCGGCACATCCTGCGGTAAAAAGATGCACTTTTGCAGTTTTTTTGCTCAGCGCCACACCAAATGCAGATCACAGCGCGCGGTGTGCGTGGTGCGTTTGTGAAATGTGTGGTATGTTTTTTTTGGGCTTGTGTGGTGTATGTCGTGTATCATGCGTGGTACGTTTGGGATATGCTGGTATGCGTGTTTTTGGTTTGTGTGGTGTGTACCGTATGACGTGTATCGTGGGTGGGTGTGCGCATGCATGGTAGGTGGCGTGTTGTATGTACGTGTGGTATGTACGTGTATCGTTTGTGGTGTGTACGCGTGGTTTATGTACCGTGTATCGTGTTATGTGTACGTGTGGTTTGTGTCATGTATCGTTTGTGGTGTGTGCGTGTGGTATGTTCGCGTATCGTTTGTGGTGTATGCATATGGTATGTGTGCCGTGCATCGTGTTGTATGTGCGTGTGGTCTGTGCGTATAGTATGTCGTGTATCGTCTGTGATGTGTTGTGTTGTGTGCGTGTGAGGCGGGTGGTATATGGCACTGCATAGACGGCGGCCGACATGCTGGCGGCCTGTTTCGCAGCAGTCCGGAGCGCCGCGCGGCACCGGCGCACTGCTGCTGCGCGGTTTCACCCGCGGCGGCGGGGACGCGCATCAAAAAAAGGAGGGCCGGCGGCCCCCCTTTTTAAATTACACCTTGAATTTCCCGACAAGTGTTTGTAAATCTTCCGCCATGGATGCCAGCGAAGCTGCCGAGGAAGAGATTTCTTCCATGGAAGCCAACTGCTCTTCCGAGGCTGCGGACACGCTCTCCGTTCCTGCCGCCGCTTCTTCCGACAATGCCGCCACGACCTTGATCGAGCCCACGACCATATCTGCGCTTGCTGCCATTTGCTGGACGGCGGCGGACACTTCTTGGACTTGTCCGGCAACGTCGCCGACGGATTGCTGAATGTTTTCGAACGAGTGGCCGGCTTGCCGGATAATCTCGGTTCCTTCCTGCACTTCTTTGGTGCTCGCTTCCATAAATTGTACGGCTTTGACCGTATCGCTTTGAATATGGCGAATCAATGCGGTAATTTCGCTCGCGGACGAGCCGGATTGCGCGGCAAGCTTTTTCACTTCGCCTGCGACGACGGCAAAGCCCCGGCCGTGTTCACCCGCCCGCGCCGCTTCGATCGCGGCATTCAGGGCAAGCAAATTCGTTTGCGCGGCAATTTCCGTAATGGCCGAAACGATTTGCTCGACCTCTTGCGAACGGGTCGCAAAGCCTTTGATAACTTCCGATAACGATTGAATCGAGCGTTCGATGGACGCCATCTGTCCGACAGCGGTTTGCAGCGACCGGTTTCCTTCAATTGATGCTTCCGATGAATGGGCCGACGATTGCGAAATTTCTTGAATGCTGGAAGCGATTTGCCCGATTCCCATAGATATTTCATCGATGACGACTACGTTATGCCGCAAATCGGCAACCTGCTTTTGCGAACCGGAGGTGACGTCCTGCATCGTCAGAGCGATATGTTCCGTCGCTTGGCTCGTTTGTTGCGCGCTGGCCGTCAACTGCTCCGACGAGGATGCGACCTGGACGGAAGCGAATCCGACCTGCTGCATGATCGAACGCAAATTGCCGAGCATTTGGTTGAAATAACGCGCCAGATCGCCGATTTCATCTTTGGAGGCAACGGAAAGCTGCTTCGTTAAATCGCCTTCGCCCTCGGCTATTTCTTTAATTTGCAATGTTACCTGGCGCACAGGCTTCGTAATTTTATTGGCCAAAAAAAGCGCGATAAGCATCCCCACTACGATGGCGGTAACCGTTACCGCTACATTGACCTGAAAAGACAGCTTTTGCCTGGAGTCGACCTCCCGTCTTTGCTCCACCACTTCTTTGGCAAGCTTGTCTTTGTAGGCGATCAGCGTATTGATGACAGGTTCAAAAGTAACTTCCGTATAGGCTTGCTGCGCCTTTTGAACGGCATTTTGTTGAAAAAGTATAAATGTAGTTTCGTTTCCTTTTTGGTACTTTTCCCATTCGGTGCTAAAAGATTTAAGCGCCTGCATCTCCGTTTCGTCATGCTGCTCAGCCATAACCTCCTGAAACTTGCTTGTGGCATCCTGCACATATTGCCGGTATTGGGCCAAAAACTTCTTTTTGTTCTCATCCGTAGCGCTCATCAGATACGATGCCCCGCTGTCGTCGGCAGTGCGGCCCAAATAAGTCAGATTTTGCAGCTCGGTCAATTCGGATGAAGCTTTGTTCATATCTCTCACAAGCAGGTCGACTTGATACTGGGTCACGATGTTGCCTACGATCGCCGCCGTGAATAATACCATCACTACAATAAACCCCAAAATTAACTTGATGCGAATGGACATCCGTAATCCTCCTCTAGTTGATCATACTGATTTAGATTATCGGCATATTGAACCTTTTCTTTTAGGCTGTATTCATTCTTCATGTTGATTTTAGATAAAAATAAACCACCTTCTTCCTAAAAGGCGGTTTATTGGAACAAAATCCCCGACACATACACGGCGGCAGCGACGGTTACGCTGCTGAGCAGCGTGGACAGCAGCACGGCCTGTGCGGCAAAATCGGGCTCGTTCCCGTATGCCAGGGCAAACACGGCGCTGTTTCGCGAGGTCGGGTATGAGCTTGCGATGAATAAAGCTTGCGCGGTCGTGCCTTCCAGCTGCAGGGCCGCAATGAGGCCAAACGCAATGGCCGGCGACAGCAGCAGCCTTGAGATCACGCTTGCCGCAAGAGGGAAGCTCAAGTGATTGAAGCGCAAATATGCGCTTTGCGCGCCAAGCGTGACCAGCGCGATCGCCAGAAAAGCGCCGGAAACATTTTGCACGGGATTCCACAAAAAAGACGGGATCGGAACGTCCGACAATTTGAGCAAAAAGCCGAGCGCAAACGCGTACATCATCGGATTTTTCAAAAGCTCCTTAACCAGCTTGCTTCCCTGGCTGCGAACGGAAACGGCGTTCATAAACCCGAACGTGTTGGTCAGGAAGTTCTGATAAATCATGACGATCACCTGCACGGAAAGCCCGACGGGATTATGTTGAAACACAAGCTGGCTAACCGGCAAGCCGAAATTGCCCGAATTGCTGAGGACGATGCTGTTGGTAAAGCTGGAAGCGAGCCCCCTGCCAAACTTTGATGCCTTTGCGACGGCTTTGCCGACCGCGATCAAGACCGCCGTTTGCAGCAGCAGAAAACCGGCAATTTGCAAAAGCGTGCCGCCGGCAAGGTTGCTCTGGTAAATATTCGTGAAGCTCACGCACGGCAGCAGGAAATACGCATTGATTTTGGAAAGCGTGTTCATATCGAAACGGAATATGCGATGCATCAGCGCACCGGCGGCGATCAGCAAAAATACAGGGAAAATCACATTCAGCAAAATCAGCGAAAATACGCTCATAACCCTTTCTCCTCGTCATCATGCATGGCTGCGCCATCGTTATCCTTCCTCGTTCACCAGCACGTTTCTGCCTCTCATTTTCAGCAACAGCGGAACCGTGATCCATAGCAGCCCGACGAACAGGAACGCGAGAGAAACCGGCTTTTGCACAAAGATCATGAAATCGCCGTTGGAAATCGTTAGCGCCCGGCGCATGTTGTTTTCCATCATCGGACCGAGAATGAGCCCGAGCACGAGCGGGGCAAGCGGGTAATCGTTTTTCGCCAAAAAATAGCCGACAATGCCGCAGCCCATAATGAGCAGCAAATCGAAGGTCGAATATTGAACCGCATACACGCCGAATACGGAGAACACAATGATCAGCGGAATCAAATATTTGGTCGGAGTTTCGATCACTTTGGCAAACACTTTGACCAACGGCATATTGAGAATGAGCAGCATCAGGTTGCCGACGAACATGCTTGCAATCACTCCCCAGGCAAGCTGCGGGTGGTCCTGGAACAGCAGCGGGCCCGGCTGGACATTGTACATAATAAAGGCCCCCATCAAAATGGCCGTTGTGCCCGAAGAAGGAATGCCCAAGCTGAGCAGCGGAATCATGGCGCCGCCCGAAGCCGCGTTGTTGGCCGACTCGGGCGAAGCTACGCCTTCGATTGCGCCCTTGCCGAAGCGCTCCGGGGTTTTGCTCAGCTTTTTCTCCACGATATAGGCGAAAAATGAAGCGAGAATCGCTCCCGCGCCGGGCAGCAAGCCGATAAAAAAGCCGAGAATGGAACCGCGGGCGATAGGAGCGGCGCTGTCTTTCAAATCTTTTTTGGTCGGGAGAATCCGGTTGATTTTGGCCAGTTCTCCGTCATTACTTTCCCGCTGCAAAATCGTTTTAAACACTTCGCCTACGGCAAAGGTGCCGACCGCCACGGTCAAAAATTCCAGTCCCTGATACAGCTCGGGAATGTTGAACGTAAACCGCTCGACGCCGGATACGCTGTCGATGCCGATCGTGGCCAGCAGCAGGCCGAGCGCGGTCATCATCAGCGCCTTGACCATCGATTTGCCGGCCAGCCCGATGATCGCGAGCAGACCGAGCACCATCAGCGAAAAATATTCGGCAGGGCCGAATTTGATGGCGACCTCGGACAGAGGCCGCGCCATGAAAATCAGGCCGATCAGCGAGATGATGCCTGCGGCAAAAGAGCCGATGGCCGAGATGGCCAGCGCCGCGCCCGCCCTGCCCTGTTTGGCCATCTGGTAGCCGTCCAGCGTCGTCACGACGGAGGAAGACTCGCCGGGGGTGTTCAGCAGAATCGAAGTCGTCGAACCCCCATACATGGCGCCGTAGTACACCCCGGCTAACAAAATGATCGAGCTTGTCGCCGCTTCCTCGGGGCTCAATCCGTTCGTCATCGTCGCCGTAATCGGAATCAGCAGCGCGACTCCGCTCATCGGGCCGATTCCGGGCAAGACGCCGACTACGGTCCCGATCAGCACGCCTATGAAAACAAACGCCAGATTGTGCCACTGCATCGCTGTACCCAGACCGTGAAGCAAGTATTCAACCGTGCTCACAACTATAACCTCCTAAAAGTTTTCCGCAAAAAACTTGGCTTCTGGCAGGAATAGGCTAGGAAAAACCTAACCAAGCCGGGAAACCGGGCAGGGAACCGTCCAGCACATGGACGTAAAGATAATAAACGCCATAGGAAAAAGCTATGGAGATGAGCAGGGAAATCCATATCCTGCCCTTTTCCATCGTCTGGAAACCGATCATCAAAAAGAGAAACGTCGAAATGACAAACCCGACATCCTCCAGAAAATAGGCGTACAAGACAGCCGACGCAAAAATGATGCCGAACCGCTTGTAGTCCAAATTTTCCTTGCGCTTCTCCGCCTGCTGATGGCGAAATGTTTCATAAACGAGCCTGACGCTCAGCAGCGCCAGGATAATGCCCAGCACCATCGGGAATATGTTCGCCCCGACATTGCTGCCGTAGGCGCTGGCCGAAATGCTGTTGCTGCCGACGACAAACAGCGTGCCTACGGCAAAAAATACGATTCCGGCATAACGGTCGAACGTTTTGTTCATTTTCAGCCATCTCCTGTTTAAAGACGCTCTTATTTTTGCATGCCCAGCGCCGTTAAAATATCTTTGACCTGCGTTTCCTGCTGCGCCAGATAAGCTTTGAAATCATCCGCTTTCTTGTACTCGGTCTGCCAGTTGTTGGCCTGTACCTCTTTTTTCCATGCGTCCGACTCCACCATTTTGCCCAGCGTGTCCTCCCAAAACTTTTTCGCGCTCTCGCTCATCTCTTTCGGTCCGAAAATACCGCGCCAAATCAAAAATTCCGCATCGATGCCCTGCTCTTTCATCGTCGGCACATCTTTCATGCTTCCGCCCAGCCGCTCGGGCGCCGCTAACGCCAGCACTTTGATTTTGCCGGCTTTCAAATACTGGTCCAGGGAGGAAGCGTCCGTCCCAAGAATGTCGGCATTGCCGCCGAGCAGCGCCGTTATCGCTTCGCCGCCGCCATCATAGGAGACGTACTTCACTTTTTTCGGATCGATGCCGAATTTGAACGCCGGAAGAATCGAGACTACATGATCCATCGAGCCCGGAGCCGATCCGCCCGCTACCGTGAATTTGGCCGGGTCCGCTTTCAAATCGGTCAGCAGCGACTTCAGGTCGTTATATTTGGAGCTTGCGGATACTGCAACCGCGCCATAATCCTTGGTCAGCTGCGCCAGCGGGGTCGTGTCCTTGTAGCCGTAAGGAGAGTTGCCCTCCTTTTTCAAATTGTTAATAAGGATCGGCGGCGAGTTGACGAACAGTTTGTAATTGTCCTTCACATCTTTGGTGGCGTATTCCGCCATGAAAACAGCTCCGCCTCCGCCCGGTTTGTTTTCCACCGTAATCGGTTTGTTCAGCGCTTTGGTGTCCGCCAATACTTTGACGATCGTGCGCGCGGTCATATCCCAGCCGCCGCCGGCGCCCGACGGAGCGATCAGGCTGAGCGCCTTTTCCGGATACTTGGAGGCCCCTGCTTGAGCAGTTGCGGCTGTCGTCGCCGCCGGAACCTTCGCTGCCTCCTTGCCCGAGCCGCCGCTCGTTGAAGCCTGCTGGGCACCGCCGCCGCATGCAGCCAAGCTGAGCGCCAGCAAGCCGGCCGAAGCCGCTTTCCATGAAGCCGCAAAAATTCGTGTCATTCCAATACCCCTCCATGATAAATTGTATGTGTAAATGAATGCGCTTTCTTATAAACGTTTTCAGAATAACATGAGGCTTATGAATTGAATAGTTTAACGCGATTAACGATAAAAAAAGCGTTTTGCGCATTTTGTTCATATTGTTCACGGCGGGCTGCGGACTATTTTTAACTGAAATGATAGCGCTTTATGTTACAATAACAGCAAAAAAAGTGTGGTGCTTTGAGGACGATGCGTCTGCAAACGAAGCTTATTTTGATCATCTGTTCCCTGCTTGCATTTGTCATCCTTAGCCTTGGAGGCACTCTATATTATGTCATTTCCTCCGTACTGGAGGAGCAGATCGGCACCCGTGCGCTGAAGGTAGCGGAAACTTTGGCTTCCATGCCCGATATCCGGGAAGCCTTCCATCAGCAAAACCCTTCCGCGGTCATTCAGCCGATCGCCGAAAACATCAGGTTGAAAACCGATGCGGAATATATCGTGATCGGAAACCGGGATGGCATCCGCTATTCGCATCCTCTGCCGGAGCGGATCGGCCTGGAAATGGTCGGCGGAGACAACGGCCCCGTCCTGGAAGGCCGGTCGATCATCTCGAAGGCGGTCGGCTCGATGGGCCCTTCCCTGCGTGGCAAAGCGCCTGTGCTGGATGCGGACGGCTCGGTTATCGGCATCGTGTCCGTCGGCTTTTTGACTGAGGATGTCGATCATATTACCGATGTTTATCAGGATCAAGTGTACCTGATTTCTTTTATCGTACTGACCGTCGGCCTCAGCGGCGCGGTGCTGATCGCCCGCAGTGTCCGCCGCTCCATCCACGGGCTGGAACCGCAAGAAATCGGCGCGCTTTATACCCAGAAGCAGGCGATTCTGGAATCGATCCGCGAAGGAATCATCGCCGTCGACCGGAAAGGCACCATTACGATGGCGAACCGCTACGCGCTGCAGCTCCTGCGCATGCCGGAACATGCCGACATCGTGGGCCGGCAGGTGGAAGAAATGATACCGAACACCCGGCTTCATGAGGTCGTTCGGACAGGCGTCGCCGAATTCGACCGGGAAATGCTGATGGGCGATCATGAAGTTATCGTCAACAGGGTGCCGATGACCGATTTGCAGCACCGCGTGATCGGCGCCGTGTCAAGCTTTCGCAGCAAATCCGAGCTGTACCGGTTAGCGGAGGAATTGTCCCAGGTAAAGCGGTTTGCCGACGCGCTGCGGGCGCAAACCCACGAGTTTTCCAACAAATTGTATGTCATCTCCGGCTTGATCCAGCTTGAATCGTACCAGGAAGCCGTCGAGCTGATTAGCCGTGAATCGAATGTGCATCAAAACCTGGTGCAATTTATTATGAAGGAAGTGCCTGATCCCATGATCGGAGGGCTCCTCATCGGCAAGTACAATCATGCGACAGAGCTTAAACTGACATTCGAGATTGACCCGGAGAGCACGTTCAAAGACATCCCGGAACAAGTCGACCGCAACTTGCTTGTTACGATCATCGGCAATCTGGTGGACAATGCGATGGAAGCTGTGCTTGCCGGGGCCAACAGGCATAACGGCCATGTCAAACTATTTTTGACCGATCTGGGAGAAGATTTGATTATCGAATGCGAAGACAACGGAATCGGCATTCCGGGCGAAACGGGCAGCGCCGTTTTTGAAAAAGGATTTTCGACAAAAGCGGGAGAAAACCGCGGCATCGGACTTTCGCTCGTCCAGCATGCGGCAAGCAAGTTGAACGGATACGTCACCTACGGTAAAAATCCGGCAGGGGGCACGAACTTCACCGCCGCCATTCCCAAAAATAGCGAAGTCGCCGCAAGGAGGAATTTCAATGGACATTCGGCTCCATAAACCAAGCGTTGAAGTGCTGATTGTCGAAGATGACGTGAAAATCGCCGAAATCAACCGGAGATTCATTGAAAAAGTGCCCGGCTTTAAAGTCGTCGGCATCGCCACCGATGACATTCAGGCAAAAGAACAGCTGGAAGTTCTCGTTCCCCATCTGGTGTTCCTCGACATCTACCTGCCGAATGCGAGCGGCCTGGATATTTTGCAGTACATCCGGCAGCATTACCGCGAGACCGATGCCATTATGATTACCGCCGCCAAAGAAGTCGACGCGGTGCGCGAAGCTGTCCGCAGCGGGGCGTTCGATTACATCATAAAGCCGCTCGTCTTTAACCGGCTCCAGGAAACGCTCGTCCGTTACCTCGATTTTCGCCGCGAACTGAGCCGGTTGAACGAGAGCGCCAGCATCAGCCAAAGCGATGTCGACCGGCTGCTCTCGGGAACGGCCAAAAAAGAGCCCGGCCCCGACGCAGCGCCATTGCCCAAAGGCATCGACAAATTGACGCTGGTCAAAGTTGTCCAGGCCATATCAGGCGCGCCGGCGGGATTGACGGCCGACCAGATCGCCAAGCTGATCGGCGTGAGCCGTTCGACAGGCCGGCGCTACCTGGAGCATCTGGTCGGGTCCGGCGACCTTTACGCCGATCTGTCCTACGGCGTCGTCGGCCGCCCCGAACGGGTATACCGCAGCAGGAAGTAGCCAACCAAGCGGCGTGCGGAAATGCAATGCTTGCAATGCACATTGGTGAGGCGCATCTCTATTAACGTGTAAAAAACCTGCGAAAGTCAGATTGTTGATAAAGTGTCGGGTTAGAGGAACAAGCGGGGCTACAGCCGTTCCTCCTTAACCTGCCCCTGCCCGAGTTGCGGTGCTGAAGTAAGCCGCTCCTCTCCTGCACAGGTTGCAGAGCTGAAATAAGCCGTGCCTCTCCTCCACGGGTAGCAGAGTTGAAGTATCCCATGCCTCTCCTCCACGGGTTGCGGTGCTGAAGTATCCCATGCCTCTCCTCTAAGGTTGCTGTGCTGAAGTATCCCATACCTCTCCTCCACGGGTTGCAGTGCTGAAGTACCCCATGCCTCTCCTCTAAGGTAGCAGAGTTGAAGTATCCCGTGCCTCTCCTCTACGGGTTGCAGTGCTGAAGTATCCCACGCCTCTCCTCCACGGGTAGCAGAGTTGAAGTATCCCATGCCTCTCCTCCACGGGTTGCAGTGCTGAAGTACCCCATGCCTCTCCTCTACGGGTTGCAGTGCTGAAGTACCCCACGCCTCCCCTCCGCGGGTTGCTGGGCTGGAATAAGCCACGCCTCCCCTCCGCGGGTTGCGGGACTGAAGTGGGAGAGCTAAAGCGGTCTGACAGGAAAAAAGCCTGCGAAAGTGCAGGTTTTTTTCACAAAAATGGCCCATTTTGGCGAAAAGCCTGCAATTGTGCAGGAATTTTTGGTTAAAACGGGGCTGAGGCCATGTTCGCGGCGAAAAGCCTGCACATTTGCAGGAATTTTTCACAGCCAGCGTTTCTACCGAGCAAAAACTGTACTTTTGCAGGTTTTCTTTCGCTCAACCGGGCAGATGGTGCGACCGGCTCTTGATTGTGGGCGTATGGGTTGCTTGTAGGCGTATGGGCTGCCTGTGGGCGTGCGGGCTTCTGGGCGGCCTGGAAAGTGCAGGCTTTTTTTGCACTGCGCGCAGCTCCCAGCGCGTGGTGTTGCTCTGCATGACGGCGGTCGATCGACCACATTTCCATGGAAGCGGCTCGCTTGGAAAACAAACCCGCGAACGCACACAAACGTACAGGGATTTCCACTCATAATGAGGCCGATCCCTAATTTTCAACCGAAATTGCTGCACTTTATACGAGTAGATCTGATTACTTTCAATCTGTGGGGTGGCGTTCGTGGCGGTATCGAGGGCGCAAAAGGATTCACAGCAAGTTTTCTGCGCATGACGACCAGGGGGTGCTGCCAACACGTCGCCGCCTAAAGAAAAAACGCCTCCCCGCGTACATAGGGGGAAGCGTTTGAGACATGCCGGTTATTGTGATAAAACTTTTCTGGCTACGATTGTGAGGTCCATGATGTCGACTTTGCCGTCGTGGTTGACATCCGCAGCCGGCAGCCAGTTCGGGCTTGCCGAAGTTTCGCCGTAGTGCGCCGCCACCATTGCCAAATCGCCGATACTGAAGCGGTCGTCCCCGTTCACATCCCCTGGAGCGGCTACATTCACCGAGGCCAGGAACGTCTGAATCGCGGCGTTCAACTGAGTGACAGCCTGATTGATTTGCGTCTGCGTCGATGACGGGTTGTCGGCAACCGCCTTGGCCTGATCAATGGCAGCTTGCAGGGCGTCGATTGCAGCCCGCGGATATTGACCGGCTTTCGTGCCTTCCACTGCCGTATCGTGCTTCGACTGTGCGTCTGCGATCAGCGAACGCAGCGCAGCCGTATCCGTAACGATCAATTGCAGGCTGTGGGAAGCCCCGGCTAATTGCCGTTCTTCGCCGTTCCCGTCGGCCACCACGACATCCGACATATACACGGTACTTGTCACCGACTGCGCCAGCGGGTTGACCTTGAAGTTCAGCTTCAATATTTGCCCGCTGTTCGCTGCAGTTATCGCATGCTCTGCGCCCTGACTGGCCGCAATGATACGAATATGTCCCGGCGTCTCGGTCTGGCCTACGACCGCTACGCCGTCGAGCAGCGGTTCGGCGGAAACAAATTGCAGCTGGCCCGGATCGTAAGTGACCGTCAAATCCTGGGCGTAAATGCTGCCATACACCGAATCGGTGACGGCGTTTCTAAGGCCGTAGGTCAAATCGAAAGACTGGCCGGCCTGAACGCTGTCCGTTCCCGTTAAAGTGGCTGACGCATTTTCGTCGACGATGATGATCCAACTGATCTGCGGGTCGGAGTTGGTTGCAAGCGCAGAAGCGGACCTGTGAACCGTTACCTCCAGGTGCCCGTCGGTTACTTTCACTTTGTCGTATCCGAGCGAATCGTAAGCATCGGTAAACACGTATCCGCTCGTTTTCGTTTCTCCGTTGATGCGGATATCCGCTTTACGGTTCCCTTTGGAATATTGGTACCAAGGATCGTAAAGACCGACGTACACCGAATAGGCGCCATTGCCAAGATCGAACTTATACGTCAGATCGTCCCCGGCATTGCTGGCGAGATAGCGCAGAGATGCGTACAGATTGCCCGAAGCGTCGCCGGAAGTTTTGGTGCTGTTGCCGACGTAGCCCCATGTTTTGCCGTTCACCGGATCGTACTGCTGGTCGATGACGGACTTGTTGATCAGCGTATTTTGCATGTATGAGCTCCAGATGCCGTAATCGCTCGTCGCCGCCCCGCCTGCATGCACAAAATACAGCACGTGGTCGGGCACAACGGCAATCTGGATCTTGATGACCCGGCTCCCCAAGGCGGTCAGCGTGCCGTTCACGGAAACCGTACCCGGCTTGGCAAAATCGGCTGCGTTCAGCGACCAGACGACCGGCGTCTCCTTGATCGTACCGTCCGTGTCAGTCACATTCAACACAGCGGGCAAAACGGGAGGCTGGCCGACAGCGGCTTTTTGCGGCAGCGCAGTATTCACCGCAATTTTTCCCATGCTGTCAAGCAGGCTCAAATTCCACTGGTCGTACCATTTCAGCGCAATTTCGTCGTTTTGCCCGAATTCGACCGGCAGCCAAATGTATCTCGAATCTTTCAAATTGCTTTCATTCCAACGGTCGGCCATGAAAATGAACTTCCCTTTGGCGGGGTCGACGGGCAGCACATACGTGCTTTGCGAATCGAACGTCGTCGAAGCTTTCGCTCCCACGGAAGGATCGCGCATCGCTTTCCACTCACCGAAAATCCGGTCGGCCATCGTATACATCGCGCGGTTTGGCGCCCATCCTGTAGCGCCTGAAGTGATCAAGTAGTATTTGCCGCCATATTTGAACATTGCGGGCGCCTCGCGCTGCGCGCCGGGAAAGACGCGGATGTAATCGACGCCGTACTGGGCTTTGTAGGTCGTATCGCGGGTTTCCAGACCATCCTTATGCCAGCCGACGATATCCGTATACGAGTCATTGAGCTTTGAAATATAAATCGTCATATTTTCTTCGCTGGAATAAATCAGATAGGCCGTGCCGTCATCATCCTTGAACAAGTTCATATCGCGCGCCATGCCGGGCTGGTTCGGCTGGCCGTCATACGTGGCCCCGGGCGGCACGCGATCCATGCGGTTGCTCACCTGATAGACGAAAGGCCCCGTCGGCGAATCGCTAAGCGCATAACCGGCTTCGGCTTTTGCATAATTCGCGGTGGAAGTGGCGCTTGGCCCGTCCGTATGCATCCACATAACATATTTATGCGTTTTTTCGTTATAAATCACCTTCGGCCTTTCGATGATCCGCTGGGTGCCGATGTCGTTGAAAATATCCGCACGGTCCGTTCGGCCGGCATAAATCCGGGAAATGAGCGGATCGGTGTCAAATTGCTCCAACGACCCGATTGCGGTTAAGGCAAGACCTTTGTCTTCCCAATTATAAAGATCCTTGGAAGCATACACTCGCACTCCTCTGGCGGGAAGGTAGCCGTTCGTTTTGTCCTCGCCGTACCAATAATACGTTTGGCTCGGCTCATCGTAGAGCATGCCGCCGCCATGCGCCTGAATGGGCGCTCCGTTCGTGTCTCTCCAGACAGCTCCCGGCGTAAAAGAGTTATAGACCATGTCCGGCGCCAATCCGGCTACCGCCTGGGCCAGATTTTCCATGGCTGCGCGAATTTCATTTTGCTTCGCAGCCACGTCCGCAGCGCCGCCGGCAATGCTCGTTGCCAGAGCGTTGGCGTCAGCGATCACGGCATTCAGCAGCTGCACCGTGTATTTGCTGTAGCCCGGCTTTGCGGCTTCCGCCTGTGCCGCCGCGATTTTGGCCTGCAAGTCGGAGAGCGGGATGAGCGTATTTTTGCGAACAATAATGTAGTTGACCAAGGGGTCATTGTAATTGCTCAAAGCCGCCGTAGACGGCCCTTGAATATCGACGTTCAGTTCGCCGTCGCCGACGTGCGTCTTCGTATAAGTCACTTCCTTCTCGGCGCCGTAGCTGCCGATATCGTAATCGCCGCCCGACACATTAGTGCCTTCGAGCACAATGTTGACGCTTCTGCCGCTCCACGGATTTTTAAAACCCAAAGTTACATCGTAATCGCCTTCCGGCAGCTCGAACTTGTAGCTCAACGCTTTGCTTCGCACTTGCGTTCCATTATAATAGCGGAGCGATCCGTATTTATTGGCGGCATTGGTGACGTTTGTTGCGCTCGTTGTGGTGGTCAGCCCCCATTTTTTTCCGGTGACCGGATCTTTGCCGTAGATCTGCTCCGTGCTGCCGGCGTACAAGCCCATTTTATCCGTACCTTCGACCGTAGCGGGCGTAGGGTCTCCGGCGTTGACGAAGTAAAGAATATAATCGTTATCTTTCAGCTGCTGCTCCGTTAGACCCGTATCCGCCGCTGCGGCAGGCGCCGTATAAGCGAACGACAAACTGCCGAATAAGGCCAAAGCAAGCGATAACGCCTGAATCCTGCTTTTGCGCAATGAAGATCCCTCCTATAAATGTTCGTTTAAAATCTTTTCTGATACATTTTGTATCAAGACGAACACGACAATGCCTTTCAAGACAAGCCGTCGCATTCGGCCAAAACCTTTCCCTAAGCTCCTTTCGCCAAATTTGTATTCGCTTTCATTTTGCCGGTGCAATTCAACATTATAAACGCCTTCCTTCCGAAGCGTCACTTCATATTGCCGGTTTTTATGCACTTTTTATTAAAAAGCGGGTGGACATTTCCAACTTTTATGAACTTTTCGGCGGTAAAATGAAAAAAACATGCATCCTGCAAGCATTGCAGCATACATGTTTGATACCCGATGCGCCCCTAACACAGAGAAAGCCCGTGGGCAAAACAAGCAGCAGCCCATCCGGGAGCCTAGTCAAGCCGCTCCATTTCGTCAAGACAACAGCAGCGAGATGGCAATGATCGCCAGCGGAAGCAGCAATGTAGCGCCGAGCACCACCCAACTTAACGGCTGCGCCATATTCAGCGTCCACCCCACGCCAATACGTTTGTCAACAAACAACGACGGATCCTCGGGATTGTAATACCACATACCTCCCCCACGCCAATGACGGTCATCGGAGGAAGGGCCGTATTGCGACTGGTCGATACCTTTGCTGCTGAGATACACCATAAATCCGGCGACGCCGAAAACAATAACGATCGGCAGCGCCAATGCCGCCCCTATCACTGCATTCATGGACCAGCCATACAGCATAGACGCCTGAATATAGCTAAAAAAAGCGATAACAAACAAAGACAGGACGAACAAAAAAATCGAGTTGGCCCAGCGAAACCGCAGTTGCTTCTCCATCGATTCCCCGGGGCTGTTCGGATCCAACTGCTGTTTGGCCAATCGGATGATGACGTTGATGGACGCAAAGAGGGCGGTCATCAGCAATTGAATGATATTGAGCGTAAAGACGGAACCGAAGCCTTTCGCGGAATATTTGTCCGGTCGGCCGTTGGCGCCGTAATGGGTTGCCAGCGTATCGGGAATCCGGTCCCAAAAGGCGATAGCGCAAATGACCGATACGGCGATCAGAACCAGATGGATGGCATACCATCCGTTGCCGAGCGCCAGCCGCTGTCTACGGAAGTGCAGATTTGCCACTCGCCGGCGGAAGTCCGCAGGCTGTTCCCAGCCTCTCTCCTCCTTGATCCGGCGCGCGGCGCGATACCCCGCCATAACGGCAATCGCAAAGCCCGCGGTTTGCAGCACGGTTGCCGTCAAAAACGCCGCCGCGGGATTCCATCCGAACAACCATCCCGCCACAGCGCCCAGGGCGGCTCCGCATACGAAATTAACCCATCCGTGAACGATATAACGGCGTCTGATTGCGATGACACCGGAATCGCGGCGCATTTCAGCCGGCACGAACACGCCGAACAAAACGGCCCGGCTCCCCAAATACGGCAGCATCAGCAATAAAATGCCGACCGAAACATACATAGCGCCTACAAAAGCCCAAATCCACCATTCGTCGATCATTGTTCATGCCCCCCTTCTTTAGCACTGCCTCCGCGATAAACTTCCGCGCACACGCGCAAAAATTCCTCCTCCGGCATCCCTCTGACGATCGCCTCCGCCGCTAACGTGCGAAGCTGCCGCCGCAGCTTGCTTTTGAACGCTTCGGTCACGCCCGGCATGCCTTCCGGCTGTACGATGACACCCTGCTTGCGGTGAACCTGCAAAAACCCTTCCTGCTTCAAGCTCTGGTACGCCTTGTTCACAGTGTGCAAATTAATGCCCAGATCCGCTGCCAAACTGCGTACGGAAGGAAGCGGTTCTCCCGGTTTCAATTCGCCAGAGGCGATGCCTTCCACAAGCTGCTCGGCAATTTGCGCGTAGATCGGCACCTCCGACTGCAAATCCAGTTCGATGAACATGGCAAACATCCTTTCTCTCTCAGACGGGAAAAATCAATTAGACATAACGTGTATTTCGTATATCTGTTATATCTTATATATAACATATATGCAGGATAATATCAAGGCGGCATTTAATGACAAGCCAAATAAGCACCCTGCGGGTGATATATCCATTTTGGCAGCAAAATCGGGGAAGCAAGCTTCTTGCAACTAAGCACTTTTTGCGCCCAAGCCCTGCTTGCATTTAGTAAGAAGGTGGTAAGGGAAAACGCAGCTGCAAAGGCCGCTGTTGCAAAACCCTCGCGTCAGAGGCGATGACCACAATCTGTCTGGCTGTACGAAGAAAACCTGCAAAAATACATGAATTTGCGCCCTTGACCGCTGGCCACCGAGAATTCCTGCAAAAGTGCAGGTTTTTTACCGAACTAATGGCCCTAAATTCACTTTCAGCGAAAATTCCTGCACTTTTGCAGGATTTTTTCCAAAACAAGCCATTTCCTGAGGAAAAGCCTGCACTTTCGCAGGTTTTTTTCCTTGCCTCGATGTCTCCTGCCCATTTTGTTCAGTCTTGCGGTCTCACAAGGAAACAGGACTCGAAATTAAACACCCATTTTGCCTGATACGGCAATGAAAAAAGCAGCTGATCATTTTGATTAGCTGCTGTCGTAACTTATTCAACTATTTTATTTCTTTTCCGATACAGCAAAGTAATTTTCTTCATTATCTGCGAAGTTAAAAACTCTGCCGGAGGGAAGTTCCACAATTTGTCCAACTTTGATATTTTTGTTTTTCAGATCGCTATACAACTCATCAAAATTGTCTGTGAAATACATGATAGATGGCGTTCCAAGATTCATTTCAGGGTTCATTTTGGCAACGAACTCTTTACTATGAAGAACAATGCTCGTTGCTGCACCCTTAGGAGCGACTTCGATCCATCTCATCGGACCATTGGTTACTTCCGCGATGACCTCGAAGCCAAGCTTTTTTGTCCAAAAATCTCTGGATGCGTCTTGGTTATTCACATACAACATAACTTGCCCAATTTTGTTAATCATAATTTATACACTCCTCATATGGAATAATTTACGGCTCAAGCCCGCATTTTCTTTCTAGCTAACTTTACTTAAGCGACTCCAAAAGCTCGCTCAATCATTCCAGGTTTCGGCAATTCCTTGCAGCATGCCCATGTCCATAACGGTTTTAAGGGCCTCTGCCGACGCATATTCAGACCGGTTTACCAATTAGGTCTTGCCGCGCTCGAGACCATTTCGTTTTTTGACTGGTATTGCACCTCCTAAATGAATGATGTTATGGTTTTTCCTTATTCTGCAGTTCAAGCAAGTAATTGCCCAAGTTATCAAAACGGTCTTCCAAAATAGGCTGGAAGGACTGCAGTATTTAACAGTTTCTTGTTTAATCTTCTCCGTTATTCAGGATAACTTTCATCCTACGATTCAAAAATGCCCAATCAGGAATATTCCTGTAAAGGAATATTCTAAATGAACTTCCCTTAAAAATTTAAAGGTGACATTGTATCGGCTCATGATTCAACGTCAAGCGTTTCATCGAGGGGCCAAAATTCAATGAAAAAAATTATGATTCCCTACTTGTCCCAGGCTTTCCACGAATCAAGGAATGGGCATATGCCGGATTGGTCTTCGATTTGACCGGCGGCGCTATGTATGCAACCATCGCTGTGGACGGCCTTTCGGGCGATCAAAAATGAACTACTGAATCTATACGTTTTTAAAATGAATTGCGCATACTAAGAGATGAGTTTAAGTCCGACAGCAGCAGCTAGTACCATGGCAATGAAGAGAATACGTCGCCATTCTTTGGATTCACCGAAGAAAAACATGCCAACTAAAGCGCCACCGACAGTACCAATACCTGTCCATATTGCATAAGCCGTACCCATCGGAAGACTTCTCAATGAATAACTCAAACATATGAAACTAAGAATGATCCCCCCGGCAAAGAGCAGATAAGCCTTTACGTTATTGTCACGTTTGATCCTATTCATTCCAAGCACACCTACTACTTCAAATAGGCCAGCGAAAATTAATGATAACCATGCCATCAACCCGATACCTCCTTAGTTTTTGGTGAGGCACCGACTAATTTCAATCCCAGTACACCCGCCAAAAGTAATGCAATGAGTAATAGTTTGGTCAATTTAACCGGTTCATCGAATAAAATCATCTCAGAAAGTACGGTCCCGGCAGTCCCAAGGCCTGTAAATACCGCATAAACCGTACCCACAGGTAACCTGGTAGATGCAATAATGATTAAGCCAAACGATATGACGACGGCAGCAGCAGTTCCCACCCAAGTAAATAAATCATCTGCATGCTTAAAGCCAATGACCCACATAACCTCAAATAACGCACCGATAATGATTAAAATCCAACTACGATTCATGTCTGATCCTCCCCTAGATGTTTCTTACACCCCGCCAAAAAACATGCCATGTAGCCTCAAGTCGTTTCATTAGGTGGTCGTGATCACCATAAAGCATTTCAACAAATAAACTGTCCAGAACCGCCATATAAGCGCCCGTCGCCTGATCAATAGTAACGTCTACATGGATCAATCCTTCTTGCTGCGCGGATTGAAAAAGCACTTTGGCTTGGTCAGCCATTTGATCGATATAAGACAAGCTAAGCTTCATCGATTGCTCCTGCAAATGGACGGGAGAAAAAAAAGACATCCGCAAAAAAAACTTCGTATCCTCCTCTTTCTCGTACCGCTCTTTATATCCGGATAAGAAGCCAAAAAGCTGTTGTTCCAGCTGCTCATGACGGTCAGGCTTCAGATACGTTTCAACAAATTGAAGCTCTCTTTTCGCTGCATCTTGATATACCGCCATGAATAGATCGTCTTTGCCCTTAAAGTGATTATAAATAGACGGTTTCTTGATCCCTACTTCTGTAGCAATATCTGCAAGCGAGGCGCCCTCATATCCATTTTGCGCAAAATGGCGAAGCGCGACATTCATAATTTTTTGAGCTGTCATATACATCCCTCCACTAACTACCGGTCGTTAGTAATTGACTAACAGTTGTTAGTTTACCATAGAGATTTTAGAAATTCAAATTATTTTTTGTGCAGTTTTTAGTTTGAGCCATAAAGCACTAAGAAAACTTTATTTTCTTCAGACACCACAAGCCAAGCCTCACTCACATAAAAAACCGCGCATCGCGCGGCTTTTTAGACACGTATGTACTTATCGGCGCGGTAAACATTTCCACCATATCTTCAATAACGATTTACGGTTATTTATGATGGTATATCACACCCGCTTATTAGCTTCCCAGCGTAGACCTGCTTTGCCGGAACATGGGTGCTATTTGGCATCAGACTGCGCATGCGCAAACTGCCTTCACCTTATTTTAACATACGCCAAAGTGCGGGCATCCTGAATGACACCGCTCCAGTTCAGGCCGAAGCCGAAATCGTAGCGGCTGCCTGCCGCATCGACATGAACGTCCATATCATGCGGCACGTCCTCAAGCTGCTCCTCGACGGTCCGCATATTGGCGGGCATCTGCATCGGCAGCAGTGCGGAAGGCTCCGCCGCGCCGGTCAAAATATCCAGAAGCGCCTGGTCCTGCGCGCCGAAATGAGCGATAATCGCGCTGGCCTCGCGTTCGAATTCCTCTACCACCGTCGGATTGGACAGCATGAGCGAGACGATGACGGGCTTGCCCTGCATCCGTTCCCTTGTCGTCAAAACCATGTCAAGATCCGAAGCGTTCAAAACCTCGACGGTTTTGCCCTTGTAGCTGCGGTTCAGCACATCGCGCGGATCGCCGGCAAGGCTCGTTTCGCGGGCGTATTCCGCCGTATACGGCCGATACTGCAGGCTGATCGGCACGTATCCGTTGCCTCCCGCTTCCGCATCGGCCGTGCTGTAGCCGCTTGTCGTAATCGGGCTCTCGATGAACACCAGCCCGTAATCGGCTTCCCCGGGATCGTTCGTCACTTCAAAATACCGCCGGACGACTTCCAAATTAACCGGACTGCCCTTCACCTCCGGTACCGGCTGGCCGAACCAGTTCACGGACGCCGGACGGTACCGCTCGGGAATGTACACTTTTTTATGCTTTTGCAAAGGAAGCGCGCCGATTTCGTTTTTCAGCATCACGACCGATTTCAGCTGCGCTTCGTATCCGGCGGCCATAAATTCGGCGCTTCCCACGGTTGCAACCGTCTTCGCAGCCTGAAGGTAAGGGTTCTCGAACAGTCCGAGGCGGAACATGTTTTTGAGCAGCCGCACCGCGGATTGCTCGAACCGCTTGCGCATCCACGCTTCGCCGTGCTCAAGGGCGCCGATCCGATACGCTTCGAGAATCGGCCCGGCCTCGTTGTTGCCACCGAATTGGTCCACGCCCGCCATGAGCAGCTTGTAGTGGCGCTGCGCCACCGTATAATTCTCTTCTACGCCCCAGCACCGCCCGCCGGGGAACAGCTTGGAGATATCCTCGCCTTCGTCGTCGGTAATGGCCCAATCGGTACAAACGACCCCGTCATAGCCGTACTGCGAGCGCAGCAAATCGTTAATGATATAAGAATTGTAGGAATTGCCGACGTTTTCCCCGTTCACGGTATCCTGACCGTACGAGATCGTATAATACGGCATGACGGCGGAAGCTTGGCCCGTCGGGCCGTTCAGCCGGAATGCCCCTTCCGTAAACGGAATCAGATGCTGGTCAAAATGGTTCCCCGGATATACGGCGAATTTGCCGTAGCCGAAATGGGCGTCCCGCCCGCCTTCGCCCGAACCGCCGCCAGGCCAATGCTTCACCATCGCATTGACGCTGTCGTAGCCCCAGCCGCCGGCGATTTCCGCTGCACCGGCGGAAGTCTGGAAGCCGTCCACGTAGGCGCGGGCCATATCCGCCGACAGAAGCGGATCTTCCCCGAACGTCATCCCGAAGCGGTTCCATCGCGGCTCGGTCGCGATGTCGATCTGCGGAGACAGCGCCGTCGCGATGCCGAGCGCGCGGTACTCCTTGGCCGCGACTTCGCCGAACCGCTTCGCCGCTTCCGGGTCGAAGGTCGCGGCGAGGCCCAGAGCTTCGGGCCACATCGAAATCGCGCCGCCCGCTCCGGCGTTGAACTCTTTGGAAGCGTCCGCGCTGTGCCGCGGGTCCGAGCTGATGTTCACCGGAATGCCGAGTCCGACGCTTTCCGCATAAGCCTGGATGTTGTTGTTCCACCGGGCGGCCGTCTCCGGGCTCTCCAGCATCGTCACGAGCACATGCCTGACGTGGTCGCGGGACAAAAATTCAACCTGCTGATCCGAAAGATCGTGCGGCCGGGCGCCGCTTTCCTCATACGGCTTATCCCCGTATGTAGCCGAAAACCAGCCGAGAGACGCCGGGACCGCCTGGTGGCTGCTGTACAGCATCAGTCCGGCGATCTGCTCGACGGACATGCGGGAAGCCAGATCCGCCGCGCGTTCTTCCGGCGATAAGCGCCAATCTTTATATTTGTGCAGCTTGCCGTCCTGATTCAAATCCTTGAAAGCGCATCCATCCTGTTCGATAATTCGAACCCCGGATGCAGCCGAGTACCCCAACGTCGGACCGTTCGGGTTCGTGATGTAATGAATGACCGCCTCTTCTTTGCCTTTGTTCATTCGCTCTTCTCTCCTCGCGCTTCATAATCGTCCTGTGTTCGCCAACTGCCGCGCGGCATATTCAACAACAAATTCGTTGGAAGACCGCACGTATCCTGCTTTAACAAACACGCGTACCCCTCAAAAAGAAGCGTACGCGCGTCTGACTGTTATTTGCCGTTTGCTTTCGCCCAGGCGTCCAACTGCTTTTGCTTTTCTGCGATAATTTTGTCGAGACCGGCCGATTTCAGCTTTGCGTTGAATTCCTGCAGCATCGCCGTATCGAGCGTTCCCGTTTCGAGGCCGACGCGGTATTGGCTGAGCACGTTCGTCGCTGCGGCTACTTCCGTTTTGACCGGATCAACGTTAAATGTGAAGCCCAGCGCTTTGGAGCGGATCGAAGATTTGTTGAACTGCTGCATGTTATCCCAGTTTTTCGGATCTTCGCCTTCCCAGATGTAGGATAAATAGTTGTTGCCGACTTCCCACTCGTTCAGCATATAGCCGGATTCCCCTGCGCCCGCGGGCTTGGCGATCAGAATGTCGGATTTTTTGACGTAATGCTTGTTCTCAATTCCGTTATCGATCAGGTTCACGATGTCTTTATCCGTATACATCAAATTCATGAACTCCATCGCTTTTTCCGGGTTATCACTGTTTTTCGTAATCGACATCATGAAGGACGTGATGTTGGACGTTGCGGTGAACGGCTTGGTCAGCCTGACGCCGACCAGCTCAGCAGCGGAGTTGCGCGACTCCTGCACTTCAAAGCCCGGCTTCATGTTGGCTACGTAGCCGAACGCTTTGCCGGCTTTCACCAGGCTCGGACCGGTTTCCTGCGAAGTGGCGATGTCTTTCATGACGTATCCGGCTTGATACCATTTGCGGACGAGCGCCAAGGTGTCGGCATATTCCTTCGTCTCGAACAAGTTGACGACTTTCAGGTTGCCGCCGGAATCGGTCAGACCGCCCAGCCAGTCCCCTAGCGGGTCGAACGTCGCGCCGGTCAGCACCTGCGAAATCGTTTGTCCCGACTGCCCTTGACTTTGCTGGACGAGCGGGGCGATACCGGGCTCGTTGTCCTTGATCGTTTTTAAAACCGGCTCCAGGTCGCTGAACGTCTTCACTTTGCTCAGATCGATGTGATATTTGTCGACGAGATCTTTTCGCATCACCATGCCGTAATCCGCGGCCAAATCCCTCATGCTCGGAACCCCGGAAATTTTGCCGTCCACCTTCGTCGCGTTCAAAATGTCCGGCTCCACGACCTTCTTGATGCCCTGGCCGTATTTTTCCAGAAGGTCGTCAAGCGGAATCAGCTGCCCTTTGGCAACCTGACTGCCGTAATTGAAAACCGCCGAGCTGACCATCAGGTCCAGCTTCTCATTGCCGGCCAGCATCAGGTTCGTCTGCTGCGTCCAGGCGGAAATGCCGATCGGAATCAGCTTCACCGTTGCGTTGATTTTTTGCTTCGTGATTTTGCTGATCTCCTCCGAAACCGCCGCTGCATCCGGCATGTTCTGGAAATTGATGAACGCCACCGATATTTCATAAGGCTTGCCGTCGTCTTTCGCCTTGCCGCCCTGACCCGCATCGGCCTGCGAGCCGGATGAACTGCCGCAAGCCGCAAGCAAAGTCGTCGCCGTCAGCGTGACAGCCATCGTTCCCGCTACTGTTTTCCATTTTTTCAACATCGGATTTCCCCCTAAGATAGTATGATTTATACGAACCGGACTGGTGGTCCGGCAGTATTCAGCCTTTTACCGCACCGATGGTAAGCCCTTTGACGAAATACTTTTGAAAGAACGGGTAGGCGCAGATGATCGGGACGACGCCGATGACAGCCATCGCCATGCGCACCGTAGCGAGCGGAATTTTGGCCGTAGCCGTAGATTGATTGCTCCCCAGACTCGTCTGCTGCAAAAACTGAATGTCCGTCAGCATCCGGTTGAGCATATTCTGCAAGCTGAACAGCTTGCTGTCGGTGACGAAGATCAACCCGTTAAACCAGTCGTTCCAGTAGGCGATCATCAGCATCAGTCCGATGGTAGCGAGAATCGGCAGGGACAACGGCAAAATGATGCGGTAAAATATTTTGAATTCCGAAGCGCCGTCCATGTAGGCGGATTCAATAATCGGTACCGGAATCGACGTGCTGAAGAACGTCCGCATGAGCATGATGTAGAAGCCGTTCGTCAGCAGGCCCGGAATGATCAAAGCCCAGATCGTATTTTTGATATGGAACACTTCGGTGTAGATCAAATAGGTGGAAACGAGCCCTCCGTTGAACAGCATCGTGAAAAAAACGAGGAAGGACATGATGTTCCGCAGCGGCATATCTTCCCTTGAAAGCGGATACGCAAGCAGGGACGAAATGAGCAGCCCCCCGAACGTCCCGACGACCGTAATAAAGACGGTGATGCCGTATCCTCTGAGCATGGAGCTGGAATCGTTCAGCAAAAACTTGTAGGCATCAAGGCTGAACTTGCTGGGCCACAGCGAATAGCCGTGCTGAATGATCGCTTTTTCGTCGGATATCGACGCCATAAAGAGCAGGATAAACGGAAACAGGCTGGCACAGGTCAAGAGCAGAAAAAAGACGTTGACGGCAAATTGGTTCATGTGATTCGATTTCATTCGTTCCGACTCCTCTCTGTTAAAATAAGGCTCGTTCCCGGTTGCGCCGGCTGACGACATAGTTGGAAATAAGCACCAGGATAAATCCGACGAGCGATTGATACAGCCCCGCGGCGGAGGACATGCCGATATCGCCCAGGTTCATCAGCCCGCGGTACACATACGTATCGATAACGTCCGTCGTCGATTGAAGCGGCCCCGAATTGAGCGGAACTTGATAAAAGAGGCCGAAATCGGAATAAAAGATGCGCCCGATCCCGAGCAGGCTCATGATCGTAATGGTAGGCATCAGCAGCGGCACCGTAATCGTGCGGATCTGCATCCATTTGCCCGCGCCGTCGATCGTGGCGGCTTCATAATATTCGTGATCGATGCCGACGATTGCGGCCAGGAAGATGATGCACAAGTACCCGACATTTTTCCAAATATTCACGATCGTCAAAATGTAAGGCCAATACTTGGCTTCGCCGTACCAGGAAATCGGATCGATGCCGAACAGAGGCAAAATATGGTGATTGACAAAGCCGTTGTCAACGTTGAGCATCGAGAGAACGAGATAGCCTACGATGACCATGGAGATCAAATAAGGCAGCAGCACGACGCTTTGGTAAAACCGCGACAACAGCTTGTTTTTGATCTCATTCAGCAAAATCGCGACCGCAATCGCCAGCACCAGATTCAGGATGATGAACAGGCCGTTATACAAAATCGTGTTTCTCGTAATGATGTAAGCATCGGACGTTTTGAACAAGTACTCGAAGTTTTTGAGCCCGATCCAGTCGCTGCCCAGAATCCCTTTCCGGTAATTAATATTTTTGAAGGCGATAATGACTCCGAACATGGGCATGTAATTATTGATGAACAAATAAATGAACCCCGGCACCACCATCAAAAATAAGGCCCGATATCGTTTAAACGTTTTCAAAGCTGTTCGCGCTGCGCTCTGTTTCACGGTGAGTTCCTCTCTTTCTTGTCTGTATGGTCCTATTGTAGAAGATTGGAACGGGAGCCGCTCACCAATAAAACGACCTTTCACTTTCATTATTCCGACTTTTCCGCAAAAAAAGACATCCCCTGCGCGCATGTAAGGGATGCCTTGTACGGCTGCGCTTGAAAGCGCTTAATACTTCCGGATTTGCTTGCGGTAATCGGCCGGAGTCATGCCTGTAGCTTTCTTGAAAATCGTCGAAAAATACGAAAGATTGGAATATCCCGCCGTCAGCGCGATGTCGCTGACCGGACGGTCGCCGGCCGCGAGCCATTTTTGGGCCAGAACGATGCGCTGCTGCTGCAAATATTCCGAGATCGCAAGCCCCGTCTCTTTCTTGAACACCCGCGTCAAGTAATCCGGGTTCAGGAACACGGCGCTGGCAATATCCTCGCGGCTGAGCGTCTGCTGGCCGATATGCTCGGCAATGAACTGCTTGACCTTCTCGACGACGGACAAATTTTCGTGAGTCGACTGAATGTGATTCATCGCGACCTCGATCACATAAGGTACCCACTCCTGCAGCGCGGTCAGCGAACGGACGACCCGTTCCGGCTTTTCCGTCAGCAGGCTGCCGGCGAACACTTTATGCGCAGGCAGCCCTTTCAACTGCAGAACGAAGAACACCATCTGCATAAAATCCTGGTAAAAAGCGTGCAACCAGCCGGCGTCGATCCCGCTCGCGTTCCGGCTTAACGAACCGAGACACAGCTTCACTTCGTCCAGCAGCTTCTCCCGCGCCCCCTGCTTCATCAGCTCAGCCCATTCGTCCATCTGAGGCGTCTGCGGCTGGCCGGCGGTTTTGTTCTGTTTGCGGAGAACGAGCGTTTGATTGACGAGCGTCACATTGTCGGCGTCCAGCTTTTTCAGCGTGCCGAACATCGCGACCATCTCGGGCAGCGCCGTCCGTTCGCCGATGTAGCAGCACAGATCGCAGTAAAAGTACTTATTGCACGCCTCGATGAAGCGGTCGCATTCCGGCACGATATAAGCGGGCGAAGCTTCCGTATCGTCCGGAATAACCGCCAGCAAAGTTCCGTCCTGCATGGAAATGACCATGGAATTGCGGGCATGCCGCAAAATTTGCTCCTCGGCGACGTTTCTCAGGGCATATTCCATAATCCGCTGCTCCCGCTGCGTAAGCGGCTTGTGCCAGCGCTGAACATGAATGTAGATGGGCAAAAACCGCTGATCGACCGGAAGCGCGATGTTTTGCTTCGCCAAATGCTCGCGGATTTTTTCCGGCGTCGAAGGGATCGTCTGGCCGATCAAATCGTGCCAAAAGCGCTCCATCAGCAGCGGCTGATGGGCTTCCCACAGCTGAAGGTAATGCTTGTAGGTAGCTTCAAAAGTGCGCAGCTCCTCCTCCTTTTCCACCTTATCCAGCGCCCTGCCGATCACATCTTCCAGTTCTGAGTAGTCGACCGGCTTGAGCAAATAGTCGAAGCTGTTCAACTGGAGCGCCTGCTTGGCATAGGAAAAATCCGCATGGCACGTCAAAAATACCGTCTCCGTGTTCGGAAAATGCCGCCGAACCCAGCCGAGCAGCTCAAGCCCCGTGCCCTGCGGCATTTCGATATCGCAAAGCAAAATATGAATAGGCTGCTCCTCGAAAATTTCTTTCGCCTGGCGAATATTGAACGCCTTATGCACGGCCGAAATGTTCAGCTTGTCCCATTTTACGCCGGCCTGAAGACCTCTGACGGCATGCGCTTCGTCGTCGACAATAAGGGCATGATACACGCTTGCCACTCCTCTCGATGTTCAGTTCAGGAAGTTATCGGAATTCTCAGCTCCACTTGAGCGCCTTGCGGCTGCCTGTTGGCAAAATCAATCTGCGCCTGCGCCTGATACAGAAGCCGCAGCCGCCGCTTCACGTTCCACAGGCCGATCTGCCCGCCTTCCGCGTCAAGCAGTTCTTCGCTGGTCCGCAAGGTGTGCAGCTTGTCCGCCGGAAAGCCCTGCCCTGAATCCTGAATGCGGATTTGCAGGCAGGGGACCGATTGATCGGCAGGCTTGTCCACGCTGATGCGGATAAAAATCGGCTCATCCAGCGTCATTCCGTGCTTGATGCAGTTCTCGACGATCGTCTGGATGACCAGCGGCGGAATGCCGTAAGCCAGCAGCTCATCCTCGGCTTCTATCCGGTAGGACAAATTGTCCGGGAACCTGAGCTGCTGAATGCGCAAATAGTTTTCCGTATGCTTCAACTCGTCCCTGAGCGACACGAAATTGGAGCCGCTGCGGAACATAAAGCGGAAATAGGCGACCAGGCATTTGCTCATCTCCTGAATCAGGGCGTAATCTTTCACTGTGGCCAGATTGTAAATAATGTTCAGCGAATTCAGAAAAAAATGCGGATTGATTTGCAGCTGCAAATGTTTCAGCTCTTCCCGCTGGGCATTCAGCTTTTCTTCGTACACGTGAATTTTCAAATCCTGAATTTCCTCCGTCATCCGGTTGAACGTATCGTACATCATTTCAAACTCGGTAGAGGTCGCCTCCCGCTGCAGCCTCCACTCCAGGTTGCCGTCGCGCAGCTTTCTCATGGCCACGACGATGCGGTTGATCGGCAGCAGAAACACTTTTCGCATAAAAAACAGAAAACCAACCAGGAAGCAGCTCGCCACCACGGAAATGACCGAAGCGATGCGCTGCACGAAAGGAAGCTTCTCCAAAATGACCTCGTCGGGAATTAAGGCAACCATGGAAAAATCGCCTAACGAGGAGGGCTGGCTCATGACCAGATATTGATTTTTGTCACCCGATAAATAGTAAGGCTGGTTCGCATTCGGTTTCAATAAGATGTTTTTTTCCCTGACCAGATCGGCGTGATTCATCGGCTCAAGCCCATTCGTCGCGAGCAGCACCGCCCCGGATTTGCCGAAATCGATCATGCTCAACGGCGATAGCAGTTTCTCCGCGTTCACCCACGCCCCGACGTAAACGTTGCCCGTTTTGATCAGATGAAACAAGTAATACGCCTGGCCGGACCGCCAATAGTACCAGCGCGTATTGTCATACTGCGACGTATCTCCCTGAAGCATCTGCAAAATCGCCGACTTGACGTCCGCACGCTCCTGATAGCTCGATCCGAAGTTTTGATTCCAGATCAGCTCCTGATTGACCTCGGAATAGATGAAAAACAGGTCGATCGATTTATAGTAGCTGATTTCGTTGGAAATCGAGTTGTACAAGCGCAGCTTGGCTTTCAGGTAATCGTTTTCATAAGCGGACGACGAAACTTCGAGATCGAGCAGATCCGTATTCAACTGAGACAAATTGTACAAATAATTGTCCACCTGCTGCAAATTTTGGTCGGTCTGCCCGACATACAGGCTGAGCGTATTTTTGTTCGATTGAGCCACTTCGCTGCGGACAACGCGGACCGAATAAATGTTCAGCACAATCAAAACAACGACAAGCGGGACGATAATAAAAATAACGCCAAGCAGCTTAAAACGCAGCGAATTGAAAAAAGGTCTGAAAGCTTTCATCGCAGATCAGCTCTTTCATCGGTGATTTGTCTCTCTATAGTATCATTTTCATGCAAGCGCTGTCTCTGCTCAAATTCATGAAAAAACCCGGCTTCCCGGCGTGCGCAAATCCCAGGCGCGCGTGTGCCGACGCACGGCGATGGCTAAGCCCCGGAGAAGGACCCGGGGCGGCGGGCGGGCGCGTGGGCGCGTGTGCCGACGCATAGCGGCGGTCATGCCCCGGAGAAGGGCCCGGGGCGGCG
>NZ_JBZYAO010000033.1:0-93198 GCF_059820445.1 Paenibacillus sp. sgz302190 | reverse complement strand
TTGCCGCTAGGGGTATAAGTTTTCAAATCATTCCGGACGCTCACCTGTTCATATATCGCGCCTGATCCCAGAAAAACAAGAATAGCCACGAACCCGATAACAAGCGTCTTCCATAATCTTTTACGCCATTTTTTCATCTCTCACACTCCCCTGGATGTCAATATGTTAAGTTAATTGGTTATGGGAACCTAAAAGTGACTAAGGAAACTTATGATTTATTTTCGGTGAACGATAACGTTATTGTTGATCTTGAGGATGATAAAGTGATTTTGTGTGCATGTCCAACGGAATTTACAATGGTTCCAGGATTCACTCCTGAACGATTACGCCGCTCCTGTCTTTTTTCTACATTGATTGGTCTTGCCAAATGAATCCTCCTATCTTTAAACTGAATTTTTTATTAATTAAATGATCCGGCATTTAATTAAAAATATATCTTTAATTACGAATTATAGCAAGAGTGAATTCATCTTACTCATGAGTAGGATAAAACTTAGCAAATAAAAACGGCTCAACCTAAGAATCAGTGCTTGACTTCCAGAAAAAAGATAACTTGATTACGCTAACGGAGAACGATAGTTCAATTAAAACAACGGCTGTCTAGGACATTATTTCTCGTCCTTTGCAGCCGCTATTTTGATTTTTGGGCCATAGAATATTGCCTGTTTTCCAACATGTCATTAAGTATGTTTTTTGACATATTACGTACTATTAAAGGTTTACATGAGCATTTCTCAATCAATATTTGTGGAAAGAGATGTTTGAAATTAAAATACCTTGGTTGGCGGCATGAGGGTTTTACACTGGTAAGCGTATTATTACTTCCAAAGGTCACTTTCTGGTTGTGGGCGATACCGTTCATGACCAGAACGCCGAGCAGTGTTTTCACAATATCTACATACCCATACCCCGTATGAGTATGTTATAGTTTGTTTGTAAGAATAGAATCCCACTCCAAAGGAGAGATCATCTTGAAAATCGCAATCATGCTTTTCGATGGAATCACAGCATTAGATGCAATTGGTCCATACGATGTATTTGCTGCTACACTGAAATGTGAAGTGAAGTTTGTCGCTAAGAAAAAAGGGTTAATCAAACTGGACTCAAATATGGGTTATTTGCATGCCGATTACAGTTTTTCTGAAGTTACTTCAGCTGATATTCTCGTTGTTCCAGGTTGCAGTCCGCCAAATTATAAAACTCCAATGAATGACGAAGAAACGTTAAATTGGATTCGCCAAATACATGAAACTACGAAATGGACCACGTCGGTTTGTAACGGCTCTCTGATTTTGAGCACCGCAGGCTTGTTAAATGGAACCGCAGCCACCAGTCATTGGGGATCCTTCGACCTGCTTCAATCTCTTGGAACAATTCCAACAGATGAAAGAGTGGTTCGTCAGGGCAAAATCGTTACAGCAGCCGGTGTCTCCTCTGGTATCGATATGGCACTTCAATTAATAGCATGGGAATTGGGAGAAGATATGAGTAAAGGAGTCCAGCTGATTTTGGAATACGATCCTCAGCCTCCGTTTGACACGGGTTCCCCAAAGAAAGCGCCCGCTTTATTGGTAGAACAAATAAGAGGGATGTTACAAGAGTTTGCAAAACGGGAGCCCAATTTATAAATCACAAATAATTCAGCATATTCTCAATAGCGTTATTGAGGTAGGTGTAAGGTATCTGAGCAAGACCTCATTCCGGTATTAACATGGATTAAACTTTCAATATTGTTAATATTTGGTATCAAAAATATCCAAAGAAGAAGAAGGAGCGAAGTGCTCCTTCTTTTTTATAAATCGAGATCATTTGAATCAAAGAGAAACCTCTCATTGGTTGCACCCCGGTGCTATATCTCATTAGTAGAATGTACATGTCTTAACACGTTAAATTGTATAGTTACTAATTTTTCAAAAAAAATTGTATGTGTCTTCGTTTCTAACGGTTACCCCTTAACGGGGTGAAAACTGGTTATTTTAATGTTCAAATCCTCTTAACGGTGTAAATCTGCGTTTTGCTGGCGGTCCCCCTATATTAAATAATCACTAATTTGGTTCTCTACGCTCTTAGGAGGGATATTGTTTGTTAAGTAACATAAAAGAACTTTTTGGCGATTTGGATTTCTTTTCAAAGCAAGTTGCTGAGGTAGATTTATCCTCCTGATGATTTGCAGTGGATTAAAGCCATAAGAAAAATCTGGATTACTGAAAATTATCTTAAATTTGAAGGTATTCAGTTGGAGTTCGTTGATGTAAATAATTTTATTAAAAAAGTGGCTCAACCTAAGAATCAGTGCTTGACTTTCAGGTCAGTAGGCGGTGACGATTACATTCAATCAGAATACCAGCCTTGTAACGGCTGCGGTTTCGTGTGAAGTAGTGACGACGCTGAAAAGCTTTAATCCGATTGTGACGCCCTACAACGGTCGCGTTCGTCCAGCGGCAACGATGGTAGTTCACAATTTCTGTTTTCCAGTTGCGCATGGTGTTCAGGGCGCTTTGAACAGCGGCATGACCTATGGCTTCTCCCTGAGTGCACCAACGCTCAAAGCCTTGCTTGGCCATGGCATAGTTGGGGGAACAGTCGTACCAAGCGGTGAACGCTTCCTTCCATTCCCACGCGCGGCGCAACAGCGGAGAATAGCCCAGCAGTTCCTCCAGTTGTTTCTGCGCTTTCTCCGAGAGGGTGTCCTTTGGAGGAAGCTTCGGCTTCGCGCCACGCTTGTTTCGCCAAGCGCTCGCATACTTGGAGAGCTTCCTGATGCATTCCGCTGCACGGTACTGGCAGGCGCTTGTTGCATGAGTGCGCTATGCACTGCCGTGGAACCGAGTGTTCGTTCTACGGTTTGAGCACGAAAAGCCAGGCAGTATCGCTGTTTACGGTTTTGAGCCACTATTTATTTCGTTTGAACCAGTTTTTTGGGTTAAACAAGCTTCTGTATTTTTTCATAACTTCTCTACCTAAAATCAAACCGCCGCTCCAGAATGTTATTTCCCCGATTACAACCAAAAAGGTAGTGATTATGGTCTTTGCTTTAAGACTAACAGATAATAATGGGATCAATAGAATGAGTCCATAAAATACAAAAGTAAGCACAAATAGAAGTTTTCCTATTTTTTTAAGCAATTTCGTCACACCCTTCATCTTATGCAAACAATACATAAGTTCCCTTTAATGTAAGACAGTGATTTGTTATTGAGAATATTTATTATTACTCTGAACAAGCCCGGCGTCCCCTCTTGTTTTAGACAAGCATTTAAACTATCGTCTCCGTTAGTGCAACAACCCTTGCCCCCGATCATAATGTAACTTGCTTGTTCAAGCATACATCAAGAATCCATGGCCATGGACCGTAGCCCGCCTCTACGTTGATGTGTCCCATTTTAGGCATCATAACGTAAGGAACCCCTAAATCCAAATACTGTGAAGCATCTTCCACTGAGCAATAAGGATCTGTTGAGGATAAAACAAACAACGTTTTTTCCGCAGCATTCGCGATCTCATCTATGTTTTCTAGTACAGGAAAAAACGTCATCACCGGCTCATATTTCAAAAATGGCGAGGGTGGAGCTACAAGAATGGCTCTCTGAATTTTTCGTTTCGGAGTTGAAGCTGCATAGTGAAACCACATGATGCACGCTAAACTATGGGCCACAACGATGACTTCTTCATCGTTTGGAATTTCTTCAAAAACACTAGATAAATGGTCGAGCCAAACATTCTTGTCAGGTTGATCTTTGTCTGGAAAGTCGGGAAATCGGACTGTTTCACCTTGTTTTACCAGTTCTTGATGCAACCAAGTTTGCCAATGATCGGGGCTACTGCCACCGACTCCATACAATACGAGAAAACTTCTGCTCATGTTGAGGACACCTCCACAATGGTCGTTGTAATTGCATTGCGCTCACGATTCCTATCACTTTATTCTTCTTGTTTAAAGAGTAAATGTCATTATACAATTAAGCAAATTCATTCTATTCATATTTAAAATGAGGATAAGCTCATGACATTTACACAACTCCAAGTTTTCTCGAAAGTAATTGAAACCGGCAGTTTTACAAAAGCTGAAGAGATGCTTAGCATGTCTCAATCCGCTGTCAGCCATGATGAATTTTTTTATTAATTAAATGATGAATCATTTAATTAATAATATATTTAATTACGAATTATAACAAGAGTGAATTCATCTTACTCATGAGTAGTATGAAACTTAGCAAATAAAAACATGCCGGACGTTGACCAACATGCGCTCCGGCTTGTTTATTTCAGGTTACTTTGGATGAGTAGACGTTCCGATTTCTATAAGTAAGTATTTCAGCGGATTGTCAAAGGCATAAAGGTACATAGTGGGCCACCGACCTTGCCTCGATATGAACTTCGTCTGTACTCATCACCAGATTCTGCCGATAAGCGCGGATGGAATTCATATAGCGGTATTACCCGTAGCATTAAAGCTATGCTGGCAGATCGAATAATCTGTCGGTAGGCAGATCTGATTTCTTAGCAGCATGCCGTATCATCCAGCTGACCAAGCGTGAGTTACGTCCAGGCGTTGCGGTAACGACAACGACACTTCCGATCTCGGCCCCGATGCCGATTGATGCCGCCGCGCGCGCTCCATCGCCTGACCGCTAGTCTCCGCCTCCTCGGCGCGTTGCACCGTGCACCTTTCCTTGAATCGGATATAAGAATGGAATCCGCCAATCATCAACAGCTATCAGCAGACTTATTGTACTCTGCCCAGGAGAAGGCATCGAATCGGGCATCTAAAAAACTCTCTCATGCAGGCCTACAGCGACGTTCATACCCAAAGCGAATAAATTCGGGTCGTTGGCAAATGATATTATTGTGTTTCATTGGAAATATGGAGTGGACTTGGGGGCGTTTCATTGTGGTGCAGCAACAGCGGAACAAGGAGGATGTTCTCCACAAATCGATATCTACAAATGTATTCGAAAACACGGAGTATATGAAATCCATTCTTGGAGACAGTCCGGATTTTGTAAATCAGACTTTCGTCCATTTGCCCGTGCCCTTTTCCATTTCATACATAGAAGGGTTTATCGATCCTTTCTTTTTGAGCCAATCCTTCCTCACTCCACTACTGGATCTGCAAATAAAAAAAAATCCGGACACGACGATAACGCCGGAAATACTCGCAAGTTGTGTGAAATCATGCCAAATGAAGCGTGTGAGCCGGATGAGTTCGGTAATAGAAGGATTATTAGACGGACATCTTATTCTTTTTATAGAACATGCAAATGAAGCCTTCATTGTTTCGGCGCCTGGAGGAGAAGGCAGGAATGTGGAGGAGCCCAAAAATCAAACGCTGGTTAAGGGTCCCCGTGATGGGTTTGTGGAAAATTACACCGTCAATATTTCTTTGATTAGGAAAAAAATTAAAAACCATCATTTACGCATAAAAAATTATGTGATCGGAAAAACGACACATACTACTGTTGCCATTGCATTTCTTGAAGATACGGTCGATAAAGAAGCTTTGCAAAACATTGAAGATAAAATTGGCAGCCTGCAAACGAAACAAATCTTTGATAGCGGTATGCTCGAAGAGCTGATTCAAGATCAGTACAGCCCCTTTCCAACATTACTTTCTACCGAGAGACCGGACAGCGCTGCAGCAGCCATCTCGGAAGGAAAAATTGCGATCATCGTTGACGGAACCCCATTCGTGCTTATTGCCCCAGCCTCATTTGTTTCATTTTTTCACGCTTCCGAAGATTACTATCAGACGTTTGACATCGCTGTTCTTTTACGGCTTATCCGACTCGCCGCGTATGTCGTTTCACTAAGCTTGCCGGCGTTCTATATTGCGATCACAACGTTCCATCAAGAATTGCTTCAAACCGATCTGCTGATAAGTTTGGTACAGCAAAGAGAAGGGATTCCTTTCCCTACCTTCGTGGAAGCGCTTTTGATGGAGTTTATTTTCGAAATATTGCGCGAAGCCGGCGTTCGCATGCCAAGAGCTGTAGGTCCCACCGTTTCCATCGTGGGTGCGATCGTTATCGGAGAATCGGCGGTCCGGGCAGGCTTGGTATCACCTGCAGTAGTTATCGTTGTATCCTTGACTGCCATTTCCAGCTTTACTTCGCCAACTTACAATTTCGCAACAACATCCCGATTATTACGATTTGTGGTTATGGTATTGGCTTCTACCTTGGGGTTAGTCGGGATCGTGGTGTTTGCCACTGCCGTTCTAATCCATCTTTGCTCCTTGAAATCGGCCGGAAAGCCTTATTTCACTACACTTACTCTAATTCAAACGGAAAGAAACAAAGACGGATTATTTCGACTTCCGTTGCGGTGGAGTCATATCGAAAAATTCGTTAATTGGAAGGGTAAAGATGATAAATAAAACATCAATTGCCTTAGGGTTGATTCCTCTCATATTTATGATGGTTTGTTTGTCAGGCTGCAACTTGCGAAGAGAATTAAATGAGCTGGCCATTGCAACTAGCATGGGCATCGATGAAAGCAACGAAGGAATGGAAATCACGTTTCAGATCATAAGTCCGGGCGGGAAAACCGCAAAATCGGACGACCAAGAAGCTGGGAAATCCCCGGTATATCCGTTTTCCGTGAAAGGAAAATCAATCGTTGACATCTTGCAGCGAAGCAAAAACCTGCTCCATCGAGAACTATTTTTTTCGGACCTCACTTTTATCGCCATCGGTGAAAAATTTGCCCAAACGCAAGGGCTCCGACCTGTAACTGATTTTGTTGAACGCCAACATGAATTAAGGAAAACTGTCCAATTTTTCGTAGCAAAACATGCTTCAGCTAAAGAAGTTCTTATGATCAAAAGTCCGCTTGAGCAAAATACGGGAACGGAAATGTTAAAAAAAGCGGATATTTCTTCCGGGTTCATGGGGATGAAACGTGGCATCGAAATAGACGATATTACTCGTTGGCATTATGGAGGAAAGGGCGATTTTGTCGGTATGGGAGTTGCCATGGTACAAACCGACGGTAAAAAGGATCACGTTTTAACGGGGTTCCCCCTTTTCAAAGAAAATAAACTTGCAGGCTGGTTTACTTCGGAACAAACACGCGGTTGGGTGTTTATCCGGCATTTCTTTGCAAAATCGATGTTAATGCAAACGGCTTGCCAAGAAAAAAATGGATTTATTGGAGTTACCTTGAGCCAGATTAGTTCCCGCGTCACTCCAGTCATAACCGGCAATCAAATCAAGTTCAATATTTATGTTAAAGCAAACGGAATGCTAGAAGAAGTAACTTGTCCGATCAAGGTGGAAGATCCGAACGTGAACAAACAGATGGAACATGAATTGGAATACGAAATAAAAAATGAAATAGCGAGCGCCATAAAGAAAGCTCAGAACATGAAAGCGGATGTTTTCGGATTTGGCGATATTTTAAATCAGCATTACCCGAAAGAATGGCTGAAAAGAAAAACGGACTGGGAAACCATAATCCCGGAATTGTCCGCCCAAATCAATGTTGATATTCGGTTAATCACCAGCGGAAAGGTGTCCAAAAGCATACATGAAAAATAATGCAGGGAAAAGCGGAAACATCGTACCCGTCTGCGTATGGATATGTTCAGTGATTTATACGCTCGGCTTCTTGGCCGGATATGATCTATTTCCAGCAACGACTTGGTTTAAAACCTTATATCTCCCTATTTACAATATCTTGTTCGGAGGATAAAAAGATGGAGCACACACTTAGTTCCCGGCAATTGCTTTACTTGTCCGTAACCTTCTTGGTCGGCAGCGCCATGCTGCTCGTTCCAGTTATTACGACTGTTTTTGCAAAGCAAGATGCCTGGATTTCCATGCTTTTGGCCATGCTCCTTGGCATCGGCTTGAATGCAGGATGGCTCTTCTTCATAAAGTCCTATCAGTATGAATCCATTTATGTCATTATGGAGCGCATACTTGGAAAATGGCTCGGTAAGTTCGTCAATATTCAAATTATTTTTTTATACCTTTATTTAAACTCGCTTATTGTGAGGAATCTCAGTAATTTTTCGATCACGCATCTTCTGCCGCATACCCATCCATGGATTTATCAAATCCTGGTTCTGCTCCTCGTTATGTATTCATCGTCTAAGGGAATGAGCAATATAGGCAGAGTCAATGAAGTCATTCTTCCGGTCATGATCATTTCCTATTTGCTGATACTGTCGCTCGTGCTTGGCCGCTTTTCGTTTGATAACATTCGTCCGATTCTCGCCAACGGCTGGTTTCCCGTCATTCAAGGAGTTTACCCCGTGATAAGTTTTCCGTTCATGGAGCTGTTTTGTTTCAGCGCATTCCTTACATACGTACCCGTCAAGAAAAAAATCGTACGGGGAATGATCTCTATGATCATCCTATCGGGAATCTTACTTACGTTAGGAATATTGATTACGATTGGCGTGCAAAGCGCCCCTGTGTCGGCGAATCAATTGTATCCAACCTTTTCCATAGCGAAATTGATTGTAATCGGTCAATTTTTTCAACGATTCGAAGCCGTAATCGGCATAATTTGGTTCCTGGGGGTATTTTTAAAAATTACGCTTTGTTTTTTGATGATCATGTTCGGTTTAGCCCAAATTAGTGGACGGCAACATCATTACACGCCATTCATCCTTCCAACCGCTCTCCTGTTATGGGCGATGAGCAATCAAGTCGTTCCGGATTTTCAATATTACAATGACTTCGTTAGCAAGGTTTGGACGATCATCGTAACCGTCCCGTATATAACGGTGTTTACCGCCTTCGTCTATGGAGCCGCAACCGGAAAACACAAGAAGGCAGCCTTTTAACAATGATTTTTCTCTTGGATTCAGCGATTGTGGTTTCGTATGCCGCAATGACCATCTCGGCCTCTTACGGGTGTAGCTTACTTACACAATTGCGACGAGAACGATTGTGAGCTAGAATGTTCCTTAGTAAAAGGACGGTGATTTTAAATGATTGAAATAGATAAGAACATTGAAATTACCAATTATATTTCGCTCGAAGACATGTGGTTTAAGCTTCGGGAGATCAGACATATCAAGAACAATCCAAACAAATGGGTAGTACGGCTTCAATTCAGCGAGTCGCACATGCTTTTTGTCGCAGCAAGTGGACAAGGTTGGCTGACCGTTGATGGGCAATTCATCGAGATGCGAGAAGGCAGCGTTTATATTTGTACTCCTGGTCAACTTATCGAAGCCGCAGCGCATTCCTTTGATGAACGTGGTTTTTTTCATTTGCGATTCGATGTAATTGGGGATGTCGGATCGTCAGACAATCCTATAGAGATTATCAAACGAGACAGTCGGTTCCCGGTAAAAGGAGAAGTTATCGTTTCTTCTCCGGTTTCCGTTAACGCTTTGTGCAGAACCATTTGTGACTACTTGCAGGGCGAGGACCGATTGAAACGATTTCGCAGTCAAATTCTCTTTCAAGAAGTTCTCTATACCATCTTGCAAGATGCTCTTCTTGTAAAAGGAAATGATTTGGAAGCGGTACTTGAATGTGTGAAAGCCTATATAGAGCAGCATTATCAACAAGAACTGACGATAGAACATTTGGCCAAGGTAGCAGGAATCAGTTCCCGTCATTTTATGCGATTATTTAAGAAAAGGTATGGCTGCAGCGCGATTGACTATTTGACTGTCTTCCGGATCAAGCAGGCGCAACAGCTCATGAAGACGGGAGGAGAATATCGTCTCAAGGATATCGCCCGGCATGTAGGTTACCAGGATGATATTTATTTTCGACGCAAATTTAAACAGATATCAGGTATACCTCCAGCGGCATTTATGAGAAACAACAGGCAAAAAATCGTCGCTTACCATATGTTTAACATCGGACAACTGATTCCGCTTCAAATCACTCCTTGTGCCGCACCTGCCGACCATCCATGGACCGATTATTACAAGAGAAAGTATCAAACGGATTCGGTACTGTCGTTAAGTTCAAATGATTTGATAAAGAGGAAAGAACTAGGGCTTGCTGATCCTGATTTTATTATCGGAATCGACATCTTCGTGAATGCTGAGGAACAGGCAAGGATCACGAAAATCGCGCCCGCATTTTTTGTTCCTTGGATGGAGAATGATTGGCGTATGCATTTACGCTTAATTGCGAAGTTTCTGGACAAAACAACAATAGCAGAAACATGGCTTGAAAATTATGAGCGAAGGGCCCGTTTTGTAAGTGAACAGGTGAAACACACTGTCAAGGATGACAGTCTCCTCATCCTGAGAATCACAGGAGATCGGTACAAAGTATTGGGTTATAAAAGCTTAGACACGGTGTTTTATGACGATCTGCACATTATGCCCGCGCGTGGTGTCGATCGCATGAATCCGGATCAGCAAGTGATACCTGAACAACTGGCGGATTTCGATGCGGATCGGTTATTGCTCATCTTGGACGAAGATGCCCTGTCAAATGCCAGTTGGCAAACGCTCGTGCGCTCTGAGTCATGGTGCGGTCTGAATGCAGTCAGAAACGGCCGGGTTGACTTGCTTCCTTCATATCCTTGGGTAGAATATACGGCATTTACGCATGAACTGATGCTCGATGAAGCGCTGAAGCTTTGGCGGAATCGTGCATAGAAATTTGTCTGTATCGTCAATGTTCCGATATCGCAAAATCATTTATACTCCTTCTATATAATAATGATAATCAATCTTACTGAAAGATTATCACTTTGCAAACTAAAAATTCAAGAGGGGTATCGGTGAATGAAGCAAAACGGACGTTCGATTGTGGGAATGGTTATCGTATTGTTATTAATGTTGAGTACTGCCTGTGCAGACAAGAACACTGAGCCGAACAAGACTGACACGGCAGCTGGAGATTCGATCAAATCCAAATCAAGCCTAACCGATAAGCAACGAGTAGTAAAAAGTCCAAAAGGAGACATCAGCATTCCAACTGAACCTAAAAGGGTCATTGGACTTTCAGTGGTTTATCCGGAGTTTTTGTATGCACTTGGCGTGACACCGGTTGTGGTACAAAACTATCATCAGGAACTCCCTTCCTATTTAAAAGAAGCGTTTAAAAATACGGTGAAGACGGGAATTGCCCAAACACCTAATTTTGAAGCGATTTTAGCCGCTGAGCCGGATCTCATTATTGCGCCCATTTGGTGGTCCGATAAGGATTATGATCAGCTTTCCAAAATCGCACCAACCGTGCTTTTGCCACAGCGGGAAAATTGGCGTGATGAGTTGCGTGATATTGGTGAGGTTTTCAACAAGAAGGATCAGGCTGAAAAGGTCATTCAAGAATTGCAAAATAAAAAAGCTAATGCCAAGGAAAAGCTCCATACCCTTGTTGGAGACGAAACGGTTATGTATATGATGGTTATGGCAAAGGGACTGGTTATTTACGGAGAAAATATCGATCGGGGCAGCTTCATCCATAAGGAATTAGGCTTGAAACCAGTTAAAAACTATCCGCAAAATGAATTGAGCGTCTCGATTTCTTTAGAGAAAATTCCCGAATATAATCCTGATCATATCATTTTACAGCTCGATGATGAGTCCAGTGAAGAGGTTCAAAAGAGATATAAAGAACTGATAGATAGTTCATTGTGGATGAATATGACTGCAGTAAAGAAAAACCAAGTTTACATCATGGGAGGCAAAGAATGGTTTAGTTTGGGCATGTCTCCTTTGGCAGACAGCAATGCCATTGATGAAGTACTTCTTGCATTTGAAAAGATAAAAAAACAATGAGGTGACAAGCGATGGACACGGTGGACTTCAAACAATTGGAAGAGAAGTTTTTCCTGACTTTGTATGAGCCATACAATACCGTGCTTACCATGCCTGCATTCGATCTAATTCAATTAGAAAATATGATGTGCTTAATCGACACGTACGGCCCTCTCATCAAAGCAGGTGAACGATCTGCAGCAGCAGCCTTTTTCTGTAGCTGGTTTGCGGGAGTGTGCGGGGCGATGCAGAACATGTTGTTTCGCAGTGATGGGGTAATTTTGGATTTATCATTAAGGAATTTATCCGTACAACTATATGCCGGTGCTCAGTACCCCTCGTTTTCATTTAAAATCAGCGAAGTGCGGTATATCCAAATTCCGAATATGGACCGTGATGCTTGGTGTAGGAAAGTACTCTATTCATTTTACAGGGAGCACGTAAGACCTTTAATAGAAATTTTGTCCCAACTGGCCCAAATAAATGTCATTCCATTATGGGGTCAAATAATCAATACGATATATGCTCAAATGGAAGAAGAACTGACCGAAGCTTCGGACGAGGAAAGCAAGAAGAGTATCCTTTACCATTATAAAATCCTTACTCATGGTGTCGATGCAAGTGCGTTCGGACTCCGCAAAAATCCGTTTGATATTAAGCTTAAATTCATTGAAAACCCGAATAACCCTGAACAAAAGATGTTAGTAAAAACAGCCTGCTGTCTTGCTTATCGCTTGGATACTGAATTCGGCTACTGTTATTCTTGCCCACGATTGAAAGAAAAGGATCGAGCATCAATGAGAGCGAATTGTAACTGCTGAGTAGACGTAAAATCATTTGTATGAATCATGTGTAGTATGATCCTCGCCATTCATTTCGTTTCTTATAAAATGCAAGGGGCAGTTTATGCCCCCGCTAACATCGGATTTGGATTGTCACCTAAAACGGGACAAAATTTACAAGGGTACTTTTCTAGCTTGTACAGGCGCGATGCCCTTCACACTCTAGCTGCTCTCTTGGATCCAAAAATCATAAAACTGATCGCGGCCAAAATCCACACGCCAATGCCACCATAGAGCATCACCAAGCCAAATCCGTGCACAAGAGCCGCGTGGACCACGGCTCCGGACGCATCCAGAGAGGACAGTTCCGGTAAACCCTGCTTGAGAGATGTAGTGTTTCCAGCGGCTATTTTCTCGGCCAAAGTCCGCAATTGCGTTATATCGAGAGTCCCAGGAAGGACCTGCTTCAAATAAGACAGGATGCCTTCCTGCAAAATGAATCCCATCACGGCGATGTTGATGGCTAGACTGATCAATCTGGCACTCGTGTCTATGCCGGAAGCCATGCCTGCACGGGTACTCGGAACCGAGCCGGTGGTCGTGTTGGTCACAGGCGTGTTGGTTAAGCCAAGCCCAATACCAGCCAACAGGGAACCGGGGAGCATGGTCAACCAGTTGGCGTGATCGCCGCCGCTGCCAAATTTCATCAAAATGAAGCCTATGCCGATGATGAACAGACCCGATGGGATGACTATGCGCGGCTGATAGCGGAGCGAAAGGCGCTCTGCCAGAGGCGGAATCACCAGGGTGGGCAGCGTATAAGCCAAGAGAGACAGCCCAGCTGCCACGGTGCCGTAACCAAGACCGCTCTGGAAATAGATCGGCAGATAGATCATGAACGGCCAGAAACTGAAATTCATGCCGACGGAGCCAAAGAGCGCGCCGGAAAAATTACGTATCCTGAATACGGAAAAGTCGAACATCGGATGGGTGCTGAGCTTTTCCGCAAACAGAAAAATAATGAAACATGCTGCCGTTGCAACAAGGGTGCTGATGGCGGCTATGCTGGTAAAGCCGAGTTCCGGCCCTTGCGTGATAAAGTATGCCAGCCCAAAAACCGTCAACGAAAGCGTGACGATGCCGATAATGTCCAACTTTTTCGCCTGCGGATCGCTGGACTCCTCCACGCTGCCTAAAACAAAGATCAAAGTGAGGATGGTCAGCGGGACGTGGACCAGGAAAACCCAATGCCAGTTCGAAACGGCCACAATCATGCCGCCGATGATGGGTCCAAAACCGAGGCCGATACCGAACACGATCCCCCATGCGCTAAAGGCTTTACTGCGTTCTTTTCCTTCCTGAAACTGATGCGAAAGAATTGCTATCTGGCAAATCAGCATCGCGCCAGCACCCACGCCTTGAAGAAACCGGCTGACGATCAGAACTGACGTGCTTTGTGCCAAGCCACAAATCAAGGATGTAATGCCGAACAAGACGAGGCTGATAATAAAAATACGCCTCCTTCCAAACCGGTCAGCCAGCGTTCCAACAGCCATTAGAACTGTCGTACTAGCAATGGTGTAAGCGTTCATAATCCATTGCATATCCTTGAGATTGCCATGCAATACCTTTTCCAAGGTTGGAAGTATCACTGGCACACTGGAAATTTCGAGGCCGAACATTAGCGCGGACAAACATATCGCGGCCAATGCGATTATATTTTTGCTGGAATGGGAGAGAGTCATCGAGAGAACCCTCCAAACTTAGATTGGGTAACAGCACCAGCCAGCTTTTTTTCGTCAATTGTACAGTCAACGACCTCATCAATACGTGCCTGTAAATCTTCTGTACCTGCCTTATTTAAATCGTATTTGCTCATTACTTGCCCTTCCTCTCTGACTTCTTATGTGTGAATCGCCCTTATTCATGTGAGTCTTGTCATATTATATAATTAAAATCTTTCATTTTACATAACACATCAAATCAAATATGATGATTATACAAAGAAATAAAAGTTATTTATTTAAAATACCTTTAATTTAAAGGAGGACACTCAAAGTGGATCATGTAGACAAACAAATCCTCTTCTATCTTCAAAACCAGGCAAGGATTTCAATGACTGAACTGGGTAAAAGCGTGGGATTGTCCCAACCTGCTGTAACGGAACGAGTTAAGAGAATGGAAGAAAAGGGAATAATCGAAGAGTATCGTACCGTCATTTCTCCTGAAAAAATTGGGAAGCATGCGGCAGCCTATATGTTGTTTCAGACTAGAGACTGCTTGGCGTTTCTTGATTTTGTCCATGCATCTCCCCATGTTGCCGAGTGCCACCGCATAAGCGGAGAACACAGTTATTTATTAAAAGTAGTGACGGAATCCACACGCACGCTCGAAGAGTTTGGCAATCAATGCGATAAATATGGAACCTATACAATCCTGATTGTCATGTCTTCACCGATCGATCATAATCTTCTAATTCATTCTCCCAAAGAAGCAAGTGGAGTTGACTAATGTTCAAAAGCATAAGGAGAAACGACTAGAAGTGTTAGATAGCCTGCTGCCATGTCTTCGTCGCTACCACTGACTTGTCGCGCGTTTAAGGCTGACTAAAAGCATAAATAGCCCTCATCTTGATTACAAGGTGTGGGCTATTTGACGCTTACCTAATTCACTGACGCCTTTCTCGATCTCATCTGTACGCGCGTGAGAAACATTTTTGTTCATGTTGTATTGATTTGCAAGAACACGAATGGAAGGAAGTTTATCTCCTTCTTTGTAAGTATGGTTAGAGATTAATTGTTCCAAATCTCTTAATACTAGCAAAAATTTATGCATCAAAATAAGCCCCGAGATGTATCTGTACCGATACAGATGTATTTTTCTTATATTGTAGTACATAATACATATGTTTAAAATGAGTGGCGAGGGGCATTTTTCAATGATTACGGCCAGAATCATGTTCGGCTGGGTTCACATAAGGTTTACAATGCGCGATATATGGAGAGTGGTTCCCCTGGGTCTATTTTCTCCGGTATTGTTCTTCGCCTTTCAGACTTACGGACTGATAAAAGCAGGCGTCATCCAGGCGACGATATCGGCGAGGGAGCGACGGATGCCATCGTGGCCGCCAACAAGACCGGTAGTATCATCATCACATCTTCAATTTGAGCCCGGTAAATTCCAGATTTCAAAAAGGAGGCTTTATTTAAAAATGAAAAAAACGATTGTTTTGCCTGGTTATGTTGACGATATGCCATTTTCGTTAGGTTATGAAGTGAAGCACGGAACAACAACAACCTTATACCTCTCGGGTGCTACGGCCTATCCTCTGTATTACGGTCATCCCTCTTTTGGTTGGGTTCCAAAGTCCGAGAAAAGCGATACGGGTATGTCTCTGCCGAGCTCGATTAAAGAACAGACGCAAATTGTTCTTGAAAATCTCAAAATTGTCGTGGAAGCCGCCGGAGGTACGATCAACGATATTGTTAAGACAACCATCTTTAATAAGCGTATGGATCTGCAAAATGAAGTAAACGAAGTCTATAACGCCTTTTTCAATGGACATAGACCGGCTCGTTCTCACATCGGAGTGTCTGAACTTGTCAGTCCTGATCTTTTAATCGAGATCGAAGCGATCGCCATCTTGGAAAAATAAGGCAAGCGGTTCGAGCCGTAAAAGGCAGCTTTATGAAGTCATAAAAAAGAAGTATCTCCTTGTTCGGGAGATACTTCTTTTGATTTAAACAAAAAAAGCTATGCCTATCACTACAGCCCCCAAAGCCGGTACACTTTCGACGAAGTTGTTCCGTAGGGTCTCAATTCTCGATCATTTTGCTCCAATGTTTCCCCGCGAAGGTTTTCAGTCCATATCGTGAGCAACCCTTAAGTTCCTTTTTCTGAATAGACTTAATCTGCGAATCGGAAAGCAGCTTGCTCTCATACAATTTTCGTTCGAGATCCCCGGTCTCAGCATCCGAGAGTGAAAACAGGTTGATGAACTCCTCAAGAAGGAATAATTGTTCTGTGAAAATAAAACCAACACCAAATTAAACAAATGCATTTGACAAATCCTCACTCACGTAATAAAATATTTTTACGTAACATATATTTTGTAATGGAGGCATTTCTCCATGATGAACGACATTCAAGAAAGCTATTACATCGAGCTTCCCGAACAGGCGATGGTTCTGCTGAACCCGCTTCGCGGCCAAATCCTCGCGCAGCTGATGGAGCCTGCATCCGCCGCTGAAGTAGCACGACAGTTGGGTGAAACGGCCCAGCGCATCAACTATCACCTGAAAGCTCTGGAAAAGGCGGGCCTGGTACGCAAAACAGGCACCCGTCAGGTTCGCAATCTCGTCGAGGTGCTGTATCGGGCTGTTGCCAAAACTTTTGTGCTTGCCGAATCGTTAAGCATGAAACCGGAGACCATGCAGAAAATGAAGGATCAAGGCTCGCTGGCCCATCTCATCACGGCTTCCGAGCGGATGAAAAAAGATGCGCTCCTGCTGATGGAACAGTCCGATGCCGATGAAATCGTGCCCAGCGCCGCCATGCAGCTGCAGGTGAATTTGACGGATGAGCGGCAGCGGTCCGCTTTTGTCGAGGAATACGCCGCCCTGGTTCAGCAGCTTGTCGAAAGATACGGCTGCAGCCCCGAAGGAAGCAGCTTGTATCACGTAATGCTCGCCGTGTATCCGAAGCCGCAAGAAGGATAAGGAGGGAAAAATCTGTGAAGAAGCACGAACAAGAACCAAGTACGCCGCAGCGCGTCGCCACTCCTGTTATCGTATGGGAGCAAACTTCCGCAGATGTTAAAAACTCGGAGAACAACGTCGTCCCGATCGAAAGCTTCCGCAATCCGGCCGCCGCTAACGCAGATTCCGAGGCTACCGTTATAAGCAGAAGCATCTCTTCGGCCGGACCGAATCAGCCTATCCGGCTTCTCATTGTATCCTCGGGATTCGGCCAAAAACCGTATGCCGGCAGCAGCACCATACAAGGCAAGGCAGCATAAATACGAAAGGATGATTGCCATGAATTATATTCCTATGGTCGTTGAACAATCCGGTCGCGGCGAGCGCTCCTACGACATATACTCCCGGCTGCTGAAGGATCGGATCGTCTTCGTCGGCACCGCCATTGACGATCAGGTAGCGAACGCCGTCATTGCCCAACTCCTGTTCCTCTCCGCCGAAGACCCGGAAAAGGACATCTCCCTGTACATCAATTCGCCGGGCGGCTCCACCTCCGCGGGACTCGCCATCTACGATACGATGCACTTCATTAAGCCCGATGTCTCTACGATTTGCGTAGGCATGGCCGCTTCCATGGGCGCAATCCTCCTGACGGCCGGAGCCCCGGGCAAAAGATTGGCTCTGCCTAATGCCGAGATCATGATTCACCAGCCATGGGGAGGCGCACAGGGGCAAGCCAGCGACATCAAGATCCGCGCCGATCACATTCTCAAGACAAGGCAAATCTTGAACCGCATTTTGTCCGAAACGAGCAAACAGCCTATCGAAAAAATATACCAGGATTCCGACCGCGACTTCTACATGTCGGCAGCCGAGGCCCAGGCATACGGTTTGATAGATAAAGTTGTTGAAAAAATCTAAACTTAATGGTACAACTGTCCTTGAAACAATCATGTTTCTTGGGCAGTTTTTCTTTACCATAAAATTACAATCACGTCAAGTTATTTTTAAATTTTAAATACCTGCATACAGCCGCTACGGCGCTATGGTATGATTTGAACACAGGAAAAGATACCATATTCATCCAAATCAGCACGCAGTTGGCGAATTGCAAAGTACGAAACCAATTATGAAATGACACAGAATAATGGATCGAGGAGCACGCCATGGAAGTAAATAACAATTTAAGAAAAGCCGATACCGCATTTGAGGAATGCTTGGAGCTCGCTATTTTGATAGGTTATAACCGGACTCCCGTTCCCGCAGTCGAACAAATTCAGGCCTCTTGGAAAGAGATGGATTTGCTGCTGCAAAGACAAAAAGAGACTCGCGCCCAATGACGTCAGTCTCTTTTTTTGTTTTCATTTAAATATTGAATGATCTTTTTCTGATGTCTCTCCGAAACTGGAGCAAAAGTTCCATCGCTAAAAAAAACGGATTGCCTTTCGGCATGATACCCCTGAACCTTGTCCAGATTCACAATGTAAGACCTATCCACCCGATCAAAATTTAATTCCGCATATGCCTGCTGCAATTGCTCGAAGTTCGTTGGAAGGATATACTCCGCATGAGCCGTGTGAACCGATATTTCACTTTTGTGAATAGAAAAATATAAAATTTCCGATTCCTTCAGTTCATGAACCGTTCCGTCTCTAGCTAGTACCCGCATGAATTCCTTCCAACTCCAACTAAAAAAATGTGTTACTTGCGAAGTTCGCTTGGCGCTTTGGGACTGGACATCACAGCTTTATTCGTTTTGACAAACACTTTGGCCGAAGCGGAAAGCACCCTGGAAGCAAGAAGCGCTGCTGTTTTTTTCATACTCTTGTCCTCCTTTCCCACCATGGTATTATGGTAACGGATTGCGCCAATAGACACAAGCCGATATACCCCGACTGAAAGAATAAGTTAGAGACGACGATGCAGAGTGAAACGGCTTTCAATAACGGATAGTAGCGAGCGTCGATATCAGTTTCGCTATCTATGTTTGGAGCGAACATAGCCACGATCGATAAGCTGGCGATAGTCTCCAGCAGCACCCACTTCGTATCTTCAACAGCCAGGTGGGGAATTGACGCCAATACCAAAGTCGACAAAAGATTGCATGCCACCGTAGAGCTTGCGTGCTTGCCTCCGCTAAAAAAACGCAATACCGTGAAGACCAAGAAGCAAAGCAGCGTCTCCGGCAGCTTGTTCGTCAGCCAGCCGATGAGCAGGCATTGAATGAAAATAAGGCTTGTATTGATATAAATAATGAGCGCATATTGAAGCACTTCAACGGAAGCCGTCTGCTCGCTGTTCGCTCTTTTCACCGCAATGGCAATGCGACCTGCGAGCTTGTCAATCATAGCTTTGTTCCTTCTTGTACGCCCAGTATAAAAGCGCCCACAAAATCAAGCATGAAGCGATCGGTATCACAAAAAACCATCTGTTGGATTCGCTCAAGGCAAAAATCACGCTAAGCAAGAGCGGGACCAGCGTAGCCGTGCAATATAAAAGGAGCATCCATGCATTTTTGCTTTGTTCTTTAAGCACGTTTTTTTGCGGGCTATGAGGCACAAAGTTAAAACCCTTCTTGCTTTTGTGTACAAACCAGCCTGCGCCAAACGTAAAACAAGCCGAGACAGTCTGCAAAATATACGCAATCGGCGATGTAGGGTTAAGTACATCCGGTACCAGCTTGAACCAATTGGCAAGCAAAAACAGTGTCGTTTGCAAAGCGACAAAGGCGATATAACCGATACTGACCATGATCACGGAGTAAAAAAGTTGAATTCTGAATAGCTGCCAGCAAAATGCCACCATAAGCAGCATCTGGATAATAATATCCGAGCTGGTCAAATGATAAACCTCGCGCAGGGTGTAGGAAATAAAGTTGCTTAATACACTCGCGAAAACGATCGAGAATACATATAAATCGATCTTGAACAATCTGAAAATCAAAAAGTATATGGCAGACAATTCAAGAACCCCGAAAATCATGAACCCTAAAAAGTCCATACGCTAAGCGCATCTCCTATTTCCATTATATGTATTAACTATACTCCACTTTTCGCATCGGAGACAGACATTTTATGGGAAATCACGAGGTTATATGGAGATTACCCCCACTTTTGAAAGCGTTAACTTTTCGAATCCCGTTTCCGTGATCAGATACGTTTCTTCAATACCGACAACGCCCCGGCCGGGAAATGTAAATTTCGGCTCGATGGCGATGACCATACCCGGGGCAAGCGGGTATTTGAAGCCTTTAGCGAGAACGGGCAGCTCGTCGATCTCGAGCCCGATGCCGTGACCAAGGAATTTCACTTGGTCATCGCCGTACCCCATGAAGTGGGCGCCGAGGCCCGCTTCATGCACTTGATCGAGCGCGAGCAGATACAGATGCTCGCTGATCGTGCCGGGCTGCAGCCTGGCTTCCGTGGCGCGGAGCACCTGCTCCGCCGTCTCGTAAGCGCGCTGCAGCTCGGGGTCCAAACCGCCGATCACGAGCGTGCGCGTCTGATCGATCAAATAGCCGTCGATGCAGCAGCCGAGATCGGCGAGAATCGGTTCGCCGCGGCGGATCGCCGCGCGGCCCGAGCTTTGCGGGCTGGACGGGTGAAGCCCCGTGCCCCCGGCCGGCCCGTCAAAATAAGTGGGCACCGCCGCCGATGCGCCTGCCGCCACCATTCCGGTGATCAACTCGGAATTGTAGGCGCGCATGCGCATAAGCCCCTGGTGCCCGCGCAGGCGGAGCTGATGCTCGATGAGCGCCATCAGCTCGAACTCCGCCATCCCCTCGCGAATGCCGGGGATGACGGCCGTAAGCGCCGCGTCGANATTGTAGGCGCGCATGCGCATAAGCCCCTGGTGCCCGCGCAGGCGGAGCTGATGCTCGATGAGCGCCATCAGCTCGAACTCCGCCATCCCCTCGCGAATGCCGGGGATGACGGCCGTAAGCGCCGCGTCGACGACGCGCGCAGCCTGGCGGATCGCCGCGACCTCGTCCGGCGATTTGATCATGCGCTGCTCGCGGACGAGCAGCGCGCCGTCTTCCCAGGCCGCGCCCGGGAACGCGGCCTGCAGCCGCTGGAACTGCTGGACGGGGAGCACGTCCAGCTCGGTGGCGAGCCGCACCGGCGCGGCTCCGTCCAGCAGCCCCGGGTACCGGGCTGCAAGCCGGTCGCGCAGCGTCTTCAGCGAGCCCAGCGGCTCGACCGCCGCGGCCGCCTCTTCCTGCGCGCGGACTACGCTGCGCCGGACTAAATATAACGGTTCCCCTTCGGCGGGAACGAATAAGTATCCGGTTTGCATCGAACCGGAGTAATAGTAAATATCCACGTTTTGCGTGACCAGAAAACCCGCCCAACCGCGCTTCCGGAGCTCTTCCTGCAACCGGTTCTGTCTTTGTTCAAAGCAATTCATACACGCTTCTTCCCTTCCTGAAAAACTGTTCTCCTTTCACAATATAATTTACCTCGGCAAAATGCAAAGGCATTTCCGATCGCTATGCTTTTCTGACGAGCAGGTATAAGAAATAAGGAGCTCCGATAATAGCCGTAATAATTCCGGCAGGCAGCTCGGCGGGCGGGATGACGATCCGTCCAGCCATGTCGGCGATTACGACAAGCAGCGCGCCGGACAAAGCGGCAAGCGGCGTGGAAAGCTTGAAATCGGGGCCGATGAGGAACTTGATGAAATGAGGGACAATCAGTCCGACGAAGCTGATCGTTCCGCCGATGGCCACCGCGCTGGCCGCCAGAGCGACGACCAGAATAAGCAGCAGCAGCCTCATTCTGTTAGCCGGGATGCCCAGACCGGCGATAACCGCTTCGTCGAGCTGCAGAAGCGTCAGTTGGCGCGAAACGAAGTAAGCCAGCGGTATGCCAAGCAGCGTCCAGGGCGCGAGCAGCGCTACGCGTTCCCAAGACAGTGCGTAGAAGCTGCCTTTGAGAAACACGAGCGCCTGTGCGGCATTCGGCGCATATTGCACCAAAACGAGAGTAATCAGCGCATGAAGACCGCTGCCTACCGCCAGTCCGCTCAGCACAAGGCGGGACGTCGTCATCGTTTTTCGCCGGTTGGCAAGCAAATACACGAGCCCTCCGGCCCCCGCCGCTCCCGCGAAGGCCGCAGCGGGAAGCAGCAGCGGAGAAAAATCCGGAACCGTCAAAACAAGCAGCACGATGACGAGGCCTGCACCTGCATTAATGCCGACAAGATCCGGCGCGGCCATCGGATTGCGCGTAATGCTTTGCATCATCGAACCGGCTACCGCCAGGTTCATTCCTACCATAATGGCCGCGAACAGCCTGGGCAAACGGTATTGAAAAACGACCCCTTCGCCTGTCAGTCCCTGCCATACTTCGCTCCAAGGCGTCTGAACCGCTCCAAGCCTCAAGCTGAGTACGGCAAAGAGAAGGAGAAGAAGCAGACCCGCCACCAGGCTCAGCGTAAACCGCCGGCTCATTACCTGTTGACGTGTCCTCATAATATCTCTCCTCTTTTCCTCTGCATCAGGTATATAAAAAATGGAACGCCCAACAGTGCCGTCACAATGCCTACGGGGGTTTCAACCGGATAAAAAAGAACCTGCCCGGCCAAATCGGAGGCAAGCAGCAAATTTGCCCCAAGCAGGGCAGCAAGCGGAATCATCGCACGGAAATCATGCCCCCACAGCATGCGTCCCATATGAGGCACCATGAGTCCGATGAACCCGATCGGTCCGGCAGCGGCAACCGCGCCGCCAACCAGGACGGCTATGATGAGCAGCGCCAACCGGCGGGTCGCATTCACATTTTGCCCGAGACCTCCGGCTACTTCATCGTCCAGCAGCAGCACATTCAGCCTGGGACTCAGCAGCCATCCGAGCGCAATAACCGGAACGGTAATGAAAGCGGACAATCGGACCTTGGTCCAGTGCGCGCCCGATAATTTGCCCGCCATCCAATAAATCAGATTGGACAATGTCGTTTCGTTCATCAGCAACAGACCTGTAGAAACCGAACTAAAAAAAAGTGAAACGGCAATCCCGGCTAGCACCAAACGGCTCGGCGTAAACCGGCTTTGCAAAGAAAGAACGTATACAATACTTCCTCCCGCCAATGCTCCCAGAAAAGCGCAAACGAGAATGAGCGCAGAAACGTCTTTGGTGCCGAGCAGCAGCAAGCCCGACACCACGAATAAAGTTGCGCCTTGATTAATTCCGATGACTTCAGGGTCTGCCAGCGGATTGCGGGTAATGCCTTGCAGCAGACATCCGGCCACGGATAAAGCGGCGCCCAGGAGGATCGCCAGAAGAACTCTTGGAAAGCGTATATGCCATACGGTATACACCATCAGGCTATCATCGGCTTTCCCCCGAAATAGCTCGGCCGCAGTGTCAAGAGACAATCCCTTGACATGCCAGCCAAGCGCGATGCAGGCGAGCACGCCCAGCAGGGTGGACAGCCCGAAGAACAGAGCTATTTTCCTTCGCATAGATTTATTTTTTCGCCCCGCCGCTCACGAAATTGACGGCCTGATCGATCATTAACCCCGCGGCAATCGGGCCTCTGGCGCGCGCCCACAGATCCTGCTCCACCGTAAGCACAAGGTTGTTTTTGGCCGCTTTCATATTTTTGTAAAGAGGGTTCGCCTGCAGCTTGTCGATGCTGTCGCCGTACAGGAACAATACGTCGGGATCCAGTTGGGCCATTTTCTCGATCGTCATCGTCGCGATATCGGCCGTCCCTTCGGATTTCTCTTTATCGCCGGCAAAAGCATAATTGAAGCCGATATCGTTCAAAAGACTTGAAGGGAACGATTGCTTGGCCCAAACGCTCATCTCGTCGTCAAAAACGCCTACAACCAGAACGGAAGGCTGGTTCTTCACATTTCCTTTGGCGTCGCTGATTTTCTTCTCCAAATCCGCTCGGACCTTTTTCGCCTGGTCCTGTTTATTGAAAATGCCTCCGAGGAGATCGACATCGTCCAGGATCGCCTTATACGTCTTATCGCTCAGGGCCACGGAAGGCGCGATCTTCTCAAGATCCGCTTTAATCGTTTTGGCACGCTCAGGGTTCGCGATAATCAGGTCAGGCTTAAGGGAACTGATCACTTCAAGGTTAGGAGCTTTGCGCTCGCCGATATCCGTGAAATTTCCCACTTTGTCCTTGATGTACGCGGGAACCCGCGTACTGCCCGTTCCCGCAATGCCAACCGGATTAACGCCTAACGAGGCAAGAATATCGACGATAAAAAAATCAAGCGCAATCGGCTTGGTGGGTGTGCCCTGGATGGCGGATTCTCCCCAGACGTGCTTTACCGTTTTGCTTCCCGCAGCCGGAGACGCGGATGCCGATCCAGCCGCAGAAGTCGCTGCAGCAGTTGAAGCCCCGGGCCCAGCCGATGCCGCCGTAGTTGCCTTGTTTGCGGCGCCGCAGCCTGACAACAGAACGGCCCCCATCATGCTAACCGAAAGAACGACGGATATTTTTTTTGATGAAAACATAGAAAACCTGCCCCCCAAAAATATGTATATTTAAAAAACGCTATAACCGATAACAATAATCATTATCAATTAAATCCAAGATGTCAATCATTATTTTTTACAGCAGCAAGGATGTTCGGAACTTCCGAATAGGTATAGCTCGTTATTTTCCCAAGCAGCCTCATCGTAGTCATCGCTTTCAGTTCGACACGATCGGCGAACAAAGCAATTTCGTCCTGTTCGGCCTGCTCTCTGATCGTATCATCGTGCTTGAGTGTCCGGTATGCTTCCCTGCAAGTTTCCGCCACCGGAATCCATAACCGCTCTTCGGCTATGTTCAGCGCACGCGCGATGCATGCCAGAAGCTCGCCAAAGTGGTTTTGAATCACAGGATAGATCAATTTATTGCGGACATCGCGCTCATTATCCGTCAAAGTGATCGAATCGGGATGAAATTCCCGCAGCATTCCCTGCCGCTCAAGGCGCGGCTTCAGCATGCGAACACCGCCGAAATCGCGCATATACATGCGGTCGATCAGGCCATTTTTGAACACCGGCATACAGTTTTGCAAATGCCCCTCCAAGCTGATGCCATAACGGCTGAACATCGTCAGACAGGCTGGCAGCGCCACCTTTGCGTATTCGCGAACAAAGGCGACAGCGGCCTCGGCTCTGCACGCATATTCCCCCTTGCGCAGAACCTGATCCAGCAGTTCTTCAACGACTGTCAGCCCGCTGTATGGAGAGAACGCGAGCAGCGCTGAGGCTGGCATAACGATTTCGTCATCCGCCACAAAGGATTCCACATTTTCGCGAAAAATCGTGATCAGATTTTTATTCAACTCGGCTCTTTGAAAAGCGGAAAGCGACCGGTCCGACGGATCATAATAGACGCCCAAACGCTCCGGTACGATAAAAAAAGTTCCGCCGAAATGGTTCTCCTTGCTCAAAATATCTTCGAGCAGCCCGGATACGATTGGCCCATTGTTCCCGGAGGCAGCCGAAATTGTCCGCATCGTGCCTGTAGTTTGTATGGCTAACGCCGTTTTGATATGATGGCGTCCTTCCCCCGCTTTTTGCAGCGGAGCCAGCGTTCGGAGGGATAGCAGCGCCGTCGTCTCAATGCCGGCGTCGGGAATGAGGACGATCGTGCCGTCCTGAATCGCGCTTTTATGCATATGCCGGATAACATGCTCATACTGCCAGGGATGGACGGGGATGAGCCGATAATTTTTTATATCCAGACCTTGCTCCTCCAGCCATCGCTGTGCATGCGCATTAATACCCGAATAATCTTTTTCAAGCAGCTCGTTGGAGGTGCTTCCGTCGAGCGAGCTTTCCTGCGATTCGGTTTTGGCGACTGCAAGCAGCACAGGTTTGACGGATGCGCCGAATTCGCTGCAATAGCGGATAACATCTTCAGCATCCATGCCCATTCGCAGCTTGGCGCCAGGATGAATGGGATGACCTTCAATCACCCATTGCTCGAGAAAAGCAAGCGTGCTGAAGCGCTCATCCGCTTGCCTCAGCGTGCGCAGCCAATCCTCCAAGCCAAGCGCGCCCTCCTGCGTTTGCGGCCGGAGCAGTCCGCGCTTCCGCCACTCCGCTGCCGCAAAGGCAAGCGCCAGGTTTGCTGCGCTGTTGCTCAGCTCCCGCATGAATCGTTCCCATCTTTGCTGCCGCTCGTCCCCTTCATTTCCCTCCTCCCCATATTGTTCCAACCATGTCAAAACCTCTGTTGGATGGCTGATCACCTCTTTTTTATCTTTATTCTCAATTTCAACGTCTCCCGCAATATCGAACCGGCCAAATGAAAATGACTGCCCCACAGGTATTAGAAGCCTAACATCCTGGGTTATAGGAATGACGAGCCTCCCGCCCTGCGCTTCGATAAACGATCGCTCCGCCAGTCCTGCAATATTTTCACGAACAATAGATTGAATCAAACGGTGCAGCACACCTTGGCGTCCGCGTGGCAGAAATGTGAGAAACAGTTCTGCCAGCGCTGGAATATGGTTTTGCAAATAATGATGAATTCCCTCTTCTTCTGTATCCAGACTGTGAAGGAGAAAAGTGGCATGCAGCATGAATGGCAGCTTCCTTTCGTATATGTTCATTAACTATAGTGATAATAATTATCATTATCACAAAAATACTAATTTCAATTTTATCGATTGTCAATAGTTTCCTTTGAATTTTTGGATATTATTGACAAGGTAATTTATGGGGTGCTATTATAATCAAGTTCGATAATGAGAATCATTTTCATAAAACAGACAAGGCTGGTGGATTTATGTTTCATTTCATGAACCGCTCGACCCGTTATACAGTCGAAGAGCAGCTCATATTCGAATATATCGAAAACCATCTTCCCTTTCTGCTCGGCCACTACAGGGATGCGCTGCCGGCCGCCCGTGAAAAAATATCCGAAAGGCTGCTGAACGCTCTGATCCGGGAATGGGAGGATGACCGCACCTGCGTCGAGCTGGCCGCCGGCCGGGAATCTGACCGGCAGTTAGCCTGCTTTTTAGAAAAAAGCCAGCAGCATATTTCCTTTACAGTTACGCGCCAAATGTCGTTTTCACGCTTCAAGTTGAAGAACCCGCATCTCATGTCCAACCGGCAATCCGCTCAAAACCCGCTGTCTCCTTTGGAAATCGCCAGGTATATCGCTGATGAAGGCGATTTCCCCGTTAAACAGAAGGAGGCTTTTTTGCATGAGGTAGCCGACAGCACGGCCAATCTGGCCTTTGCCCTGGCCTGGCAAAGCCACATTCTCGAATCGAACGGACGGGCTTCTTTCGGACCGACCTATTCGTATGAACAATTCGCTTTCAACGGGCATTCCATTCACCCTGGAGCCAAGGCAAAAATCGGGATGACGGCTGACGAAGTGTTTCGGTACTCTCCCGAATTCGGGCAACGTATTCGGCTTCATTTTGCCGCTGTGAAGCAAGAGTTTGTCCAATCCTCATTTACTCATTTGACGCTCGCTGAAGTAAATGCTTTGTTTTTCGGCATAGCCGAAGGACTTGAAACCGAATTCTCCCATCGATTCGGGACTAATGAAGCTGGCGAATGGCTCATCGTTCCCGTCCATCCTTGGCAGTGGGAGCATACGCTCTTCGATCTGTTCGGCCGAGACATCGAGCACGGCCATATTCGTTTGCTTGACACAACCCTCCCTGCCTGGCCCACTTTGTCCATTCGCACCGTTATTCCTGATACGGCCTGCGAAGGAGGCGAGGCGGCTCCGCACATCAAGCTGCCGATGAATGTGCAAACGACGAGCGCCGTCCGCGCGCTTTCGATCGAGGCCGTTCAGAACGGTCCGCTGCTCACGAAAACACTGCGCCAAATCATGGAGCAGGAACCGGACTGCCGCTCCGCCATTCGGATTCTGGGTGAAATAGGCGGAGTGAACTATATGTCGCCGCTCTCGGAAGACAATCAACCGTCAGCCAAGCATCTGGCTTTCCTGCTCCGGGAAAATCCCGACTCGTTTCGGGCCGATGGAGAAATCGTTGTCGTTGGCGCAGCACTGTTGGAAACGGCCGCACCCGACGGGCGGCTCTTGATCGAACAGTTTATTCGGGCAAGCTGCCCGGACGACGAAGTCGAAGAAGTCGCAAATGCGCTGTCATTTTTCTCGGCCTATTGCGATATCGCCTTAATTCCATTGAAGCTGCTGAGCAAATATGGCATTGGCTTGGAAACTCATCTGCAGAACAGCTTGATCGTATTCAAGGATGGCCTTCCTGTGCGCATGATGATCCGGGATTTGGGCGGAGCGCGCATCGACCTCACCCGCTTGCACAAGCAGGGATTCGATTTGCCCTGCCGGGAAGGCGCCTCGATCATCGCTTCGATTCACGATGCCAGAACCAAGCTGATTCACGCTCTTATGCAAAATCATTTGGGCGAGCTTATCAACGTTCTAAGCTGTTGTTACGGTTTACAGGAATCCTCGTTCTGGTCTATCGTCAGCGGCAAATGCAGAAAGCTCTACGCCCAATGGAAGCAGGATGCGGCTTTTGCCGAGGAGGCGGCCGCCGATGAAGAGGCGCTGTTCGCGCCTAATGTGCAAATCAAGGCTTTAACGAAAATGCGGCTGGTCGGAAACGTCAAAAATTACGTTTATGCGAACGCCGCCAACCCGCTTTTTGAAAAGGGACAGGAGAAGCGATGAAGCCGGTATCCGCATGGAATTCTCCCGTTTACAGACGTTTTTTTACAGGGAGCCTGCTCGCATCCATCGGTGATTATGTCGGTGTTACCGCACTTAACTGGTATGTACTTACGTCGACTTCCTCCCCCTTTTATTTGGGGGTTATCAATTTTTGCCGACTGCTGCCGGCTTTGTTCATCGGACTGCTGGGAGGGTTACTTGCCGACCGCTTTCCGCAGCGTACGCTTCTGATCTGGTTGTATATTCCCATATTAAGTCTCGGCCTCATTCTCGCCTTGTACGTTTCATCCGGACAAAAAAACATCTGGATCCTCTCTACGCTGATTCTTCTGAGAGGCATCTTTGATGAAATGGAACCTCCTGTTCGCAATGCGCTGTTGCCGGATATCGTGCCCCAGGGGGGAATCGCAAGCGGCGTTGCGCTGTATACAACGATGCTGAATGTGGCGCGCATGATCGGGCCTGCTATTGCCGGCGTAATGATGGCCCGCGTCGGTGTTGCTCCGCTGTTCTTTGTTCATGTGCTGGCTCAAATTACCGTGTTCGTCACATTGTTTGCAATTCCGAAGAACACAAACCGTCCCGAGCCCCGGGCAGCTTCGAACGACCGGGGCGGGTTCCGGCCGATTGCCGCTTTTTTGCGTTCGCAGCCCAAGCTTCTGCTTTTGCTGCTGCTCAGCGTCTGCTTGATGTTTTTCGGTTTTTCCTATTCCTCTTTGGTACCCATTTACGTAACGGACGTACTTCATCAAGGCGCCGAATCTTTCGGCTACTTGCTCACGGCTACTGCTGCCGGGGCGGTAATAGGAGCATACGCGCTCGCGCGGCTGGATTCCGTGCGCTTAATAACTTACATCCCTTGGTTCGCCTTTGGCTTCGTCGGCGCCATGTTCTTCTTCTCGCTAAGCGCTAATTATTGGCTCGCTGCCGGAGCTTTGCTGCTCATGGGATTGTTTTCGCAAGCCTTTCGCACGGCGAGCCGCATCCTCTTCCAAATGCATGCTCCCGAACGGATGCGCGGACGGTTAATGAGCGTCATCATGGCAGACCGGGGCTTTATTCCGCTTGGCGTATTTATCGCAAGTGCGGCCGCAGGCTCGATCAGCATCGCTTACGTGCTCGTTGTTATGAGCGTTTGCTGCCTGTTGTGCCTGTTTATTTACTTATTTTTGTTATCTAAGATTTCTGGCGGGGTGAACAACCATGCAACTCACGAATATTCATAACAGGCTCATTATGGAAAAAGCTTTAACGATGGGCATTAGCTGCCGGCCGCTCATTCCCGGTCTTGAAGATATTCTTGTTTTGGACAATGGAATCAAACGAATATTTATCAACAAAACAAGGTCCCACAAACTGCCCTTTATCGCAGGCTTCCTATCTACGAATAAAGTAGCGACCAATATGCTTCTTCAAGAACGCAAACTCCCCGTTCCCGAGTACCGCCTCATCCAGTCGTTCAGCAAAGAAGCGGCGGATTTTTTGGCCTCACAGGCTCCGATCGTCGTAAAGCCGTTCAATACGAACCGCGGTGTAGGCATTGTTATGAATGTAACTTCCGAACCGCAGCTTGAAGAGGCTATTACGCACGCGCTGGCTTACAGTCCTCATGTCATCCTGCAGCAGCAGGCGGCGGGTCGGGATTATCGGGTGCTGGTTATCGACAAAGCAGTCGTCGGCGTTCTGGAGACCCGCCCTCCGTCCGTTATCGGAGACGGATTTTCCACCATTGAAGAACTGATCCGCAAGGCAAATGAAGATCCGAGACGCGGCACAAAGGACGAGAACAAGCCGTTGATGCTTATTCCCATCGATCCGCCGCTGCTTTTCCATCTTCAATCTATGAAACTCAGTCTGGACAGCATCGTGCCTGCTGGCAGAAAGGTGACATTGAGGCTGAACAGCAATGATTTTACCGGCGGAGAAAACATCGACAGAACCGATGAGATCTGCAGCGAAAATGCAAGCATTGCGATTGCCGCAGCGGCTGCGCTCGATATAGATGTCGCAGGCATTGATATTCGTTGCCCCGACATCGGCAGCCCGATTTCTCAAACAGGAGGAGGCATCATAGAGGTTAACGTGCTGCCCGGCATGGATAGCCACATGCTGCCCTCCGAAGGAAAAGCCCGCGATGTGATCGGCGCATACATCCGCTATTTGTTTAAATAAGAGCAAAAAGGGACGGTTCCATAGCTGTGCAAACAGCCGGTGAAGCGTCTCTTTTTTCAATACACCATCTCCGCCGCAGCTTTGACGGTCCAGGCAATCGGCTGCAGCACGGCATACGTACGCGGGTATTCAAGGCGGATAAACATAATAACCCCCGGCCTGTTAAAAGTAACCGAGTAGTTATACCCCGGATGTGTAAAAGTATAAGGAAACGTCTCCCGGTCATTAACCACCTTAAACAAAACCACTTGCACCGGTGACCGCAAAAACGTATCCGGCAGCGGGTCATTGAGCTCGTCCAGGCGAAGGTTGGCCTGTAAATACCGGAGGGCCGTTTGCTGTGCCGCCGCTTCATCGATAGAGCGGATTCCCTCCGCGAGCTTGACCGGATCGGTTTGCTGCGCAGCCGCATGTGCCGCCGCGTTCAAAGCATGCTTGCCCTGAAACAGCGTATGCATCGCCAATTCCTCATCGGCCTGCAGCGTGTACATCGTCATATAGACGACGCTCATCAATATAACCAGCAGCAGCTTATACATCGCATCTCTCCAGACTTAAGGCACATATTCGCTCATTTTCATTCCCGCCGCTCCCATTCGCTCGCCTGCGGAAGGAACCGCGATTCCGATAAGACCGTCAATGACGAATAAGCGGTGATACGGATACGTAATCGTCAATTGAAGCCCCGCTCCCCGCAGCAGCGGCTGACCCGCGTTCGTTCCGCCGGACCCTGAGGTCGAGGTTACGGTATAGGTCAAATCAGCCGGAACGAATCCCCTCTCTTCCATACGCCCTCTGGAGGCTTGGATCATAGCCGCGTCAATATAGCCGTATTTGCCGCTGGCGCCGACCTCAAGCATATAATCGACTTCCTTTTGCAAAAGCGCCTGCCGCAAAATGATAACGTGCTTGTAGACCGGAGAAAACATGAACCAGCAGAGCATCGCCGCAAAAAGAATAAATACGAGAATCTGCTTCATGGATCGATCCGCTCAATAACCGTATTGATTCGCCCGCCGCTGTCTTTCACTTGCTGGCGCATACCGGCATTTCCCCCTACCGCGCCGTCATAGATCACAATAATAACCAGCACCAACATAACCGTAATCAATATGGACCTCACGGCGTCAATGACGAAATGCTCGTATTAGCCGCATTGCCGTGCGTTTGAATATTTTGTTTCATTCCTGTCGTTCCGTTGTTAATGATATTCGTAAACAGCAGCGCCACAACGATCAGCATCATGACTGTAATCAAAATATTTCGCACACACAATCAACCTTCCCTTATTTAGTTAATAGAATTAAATAAACGCTGGCCTTCTACGATCCACGGATACATAAACACCCGAAACGTGTTGAGAATCGGCAGCCCGGCAAGCACGAAAAGCATGTAGGATACCGTTTCCTTCCTGCTTTCCCGGACAAGCTCCATCTTCTCCTTGTAATCCTGTATCCGCTGCCTTAGCAGCCCGTAATAATCCTCATGCTCGTTAAGTCTCAGCGCGTTCAACGTTTCCCCAAAGCTGTATGCCTCGTCCGTACCCAACCTTTGCTTGAATCGGCGGATAGCCGATTCGGCATCCTGGTACCACTCATTTATGAGCAGTTGAAATGCCCCGCGAACGGTCCGCGTCCGGGACACGCATTGCGACAGCTTGGCATGCAGGTTCAACCTCGATTCGCTGTAATACAGCAGATGATGGCTGACGACATAAATCTCTTTGACGATGCGGTGGGCTCTCTGCTCCTTCATATAAGCCAGTACTTTTTTATCCAAAAGCACGAAAATAAGCAAACATGACGCTGCAGCCAGCACATAGACCGGATTCACAAAAAAAGTAAACATCTGGTACCGGAACGCCAAACAGCTGCCGATGGACACAAGCATCAATACAATGGCCGCCAGGCGGCGGCCCCCCTCGAACAATGCCGCATCAACCTGAATACCGCAGCCGTGCAGAAGCTGCCTCTTCTCCTCGATTTTTTTGCCGCCGATCCTTAAAACTTTGAGCAGCCAGCCGGGCGGCCGTTTTTCCCGGACTATTTCGGCGATCCCGAGCGCCCGCCATCTTCTCGTTCTCACCGGCATTTGAGCCAGCACATGATAGAGAGCCGCAGCGATGACGATAAAAAGAAGCCCGTTCGACAAAACTTGAAGCCAATAAAGCTGCGCGCTCGCTATAACCATTGACATCCCCCTCACATTCTTCGCAAAGATAAATAAATGCCCATCAGAAACGACGCAAAAATAAGCAGCAAGGCATCCAGCAGCATGTTCCGCCCTCTGGATCCAGGACATAGTACTGATAGGCGCTTTCCGGATTAATTTTAAAATTGATGAAGAGAAATAAGGCAAGAAACAAAATCGGAGTAAAATTGGCGATGCGTATTTCAAGCAGTTTGTTCCGCTCCGCCTGATCGGATATTTGCGCTTTGCGCATATCGGTAATTAATACCTTTAAGCTTTCTCCGACATAGCTCCCTTCGGTTAGCGCAACCCTCACAATTCCGACAAAATAGTCGGCCCAAACGTGGCCCAGCGTAAGCGAAAAAATTCGCAAACTTTCCTCCGTATCCCTTTGCGTCATCAAATTGCGGTAGAGTTGCTCGAAAACCGGTTTAATCGGATACAAAATCCGCTCTTCTTCCAGACATGCTTGCAAAGCTGTCCGCAAATTTTTGTGCGGAGCAATCATATAATACTGGTAAAACACTTCCACCGCGGGCAAAAAATCCAGTCTGGTGTGCATGCGCAGGCTAACCAGCTTCATCCGCAGCGCCATAAAAGGCAGCGAAACGCAGATCAGCGCGACAACGGCAACTCCCTTGAAGCTTTGAAAAAACAGCGCCCCCGTCATAGCTCCTCCCAAAAACAGCAGGACGCTAATCATCAATAAATTTGCAACGGTTAAAGAAGATTCGACGGATTCCAGCATCTCGCTCAAATACGAATAAAGCCGATATCTTTGGGCCAAATATTCGCTTAATCTGCTGCCGATTCGGGCATGTCGGACATAGTGAAGCCTGTACCTCGCTTTACGCTGTCGGATGAGCGCATGGAGCAATGCTCTTACGAATAAGTAACACAGGGCGAAAAGCATCAGGAGAAAGCTGTATTTGGCGAAAATCATCATCCGCTCATTCGCCCTCTTTCCCGATCCATCCGAACCGTGTCAGCAGCGCATAACCGATTCGGTCCTTTTTGTAGATTTTTTGCGATGCGCTATCCGACAATTTCCCGGGAAATTTCCATCGATTTTCGGAATCGTCATAAACTGCGAGATCGCTTACATGGACCTCCCCGTTTTTGTAACTGTACTCGCCGATTCTCACCATTTTTCGTTTTCCGTTGACGACAGCCATCTCCATTCCGATATGTGTCACATATTCCGTGATCCGTTTGGCCAGACGGGCGGAATCCATGCCCCTGCCGTCCAGCATGCACATATCGGCGATCGCATCCGGTACATCCTCCAATTCGCTGACATGGACTGACGTTATGCTCCCCTCATGCCCACGCGTGCAGGCCCGAACATATAAGTTCGCGTCATTATCGCGTATTTCGGCATGGCAGATGCGTTTGGGAGATTGGCGCAGCGCCAGCTTAAAAGCCTGTAAACCCGAATGCCGGGGATCTTCTTCGTCGATCTCGTACTCGACGATGTTTTTATGCGGAAAATCCCGCCGCAAATTCAGCTCGAATCTCGACTCGATCGTAATGATGCGCTCATTATCGTCCATTTCCGCAATAATCGCTTTGATCAGATTCGTTTTGCCGGAATTCGTCGGTCCGATCACGACCATGTTGAAGCAGGAACGTATGAAACATAAGATCAAATCTCTCATTTTGTCATCGATGGTCACTAATTCCGGCGAAGCGAGAGCAGCAAGATCGAATCGCTGTACCGTATAAAAACGTATCGTTAAAGTCGGCTCTGCAGTGAACCCGAAGCCAGTCATCGTAACACGCGAACCGTCCCGAAGCACAACCTCGGCCCATCGTTTGCGCGGATTTAACGTATCCTGATTAAAAAGCACCAAATTTTGCTGAATCCGTTCCAAATCGCGCACCGAAGGCAGCGAGTGAACGGACGGGACGGGCGTTCCGTTCCTTACTTCAAAAATCTGCCTCCCCACGACCTGGATCTCTTCCAGACCTTCCCGGTTTTTGAGCACAAGCTCCAGCACGTTAAGGCCGATAATCTCGGCAAATATCGCTTCCGGCAAAGTAGCGAAGCTGCTGACGCCGGGAGGAAGCTCGGATAGCCTGCGCTTGGCGGCCAAATCGTGAATCATCGCGAGCAGCTTGCCGCGGTCTTCCTCATAGCCGAGAATGGCGCGGTTCAGCGTCTCGTTGTACTGCTGTTTTTCCTCGTCGTTTCGCCCTTTCGCCATCGCCAACTCGCCGCGGATGTCCTGCACCCACTGCTGAAACACACTATCCGCCTGAGCGCGCTCATCAAACCGGTTTGAGCGCTCAAACCGTTCAGACAGGCCCCTCCCCGTGATCGCCTCCTTGTCGCTGCGCGCGTGCATGTACGTAATGACGGAAAATTTCTCCTCGCTCACTTCTCTCACCCGCTTTCCCGCAAAATGTCGTCAAGTCGCCGCGCGCCTTGTTAAGATCCGTCTGATCCAGGTCGCTTTGCGCGAGACCGATCTTCGGGGCAGCTGATAATATTCGCTCAGCTTGCGCGCAATAGCGGCCGTTTCTTCTCTCATCGGATGGCCCGGCTTGTATAGCTCCAGCAGTTTCCCCTGATTGCAAAATGAAAGGGCGTCGGCATGTCTGGAAATTTCCCCGATCAGATGCAGTTGGGTTTCTTTCCGAATGTCTTTGCTGTTGAAAGCCTCCCTTTGCGGACTTGTATCCGTCTGTACGGCGATCAAGTCGAAGGTGTCCGGCTGCAGTCCGAAAACAGAGCCAACCTGCCTGATCCATTTGGAGAAGTCCTCCTGGAACTGGGCCAGATCCGGGGTCGTCACGACGATCCTCGTATCGGCTTCCAACAGGCCGCAAACCGTCGCCGCATTATCCCAGTAGGCGTTTACCTCGACTACGCACACATCGAAAGCGGCGCGGGCGACGCGCAGCAGATGTACGACCTCCATCGGCGTAAAAAACTCCGCCTGCTCTCTGAGCATGTTGCCAAAGAGCACATGCAGCCCCGGCGCTTCGCGCAGCTTGTCGCATACTTGCCGCAGCCTGTGGGGCGTCAAGCTTTGCGCCTTAAGCTCGGCCCGCAATCCGTCGAGCGTGAACGCCTTGTCGTCCCGTCCCAAATAACGGTGAAGCTTGGAGCTTTTCAAATTCAGGCACATATACCCTACACTTGCGGAAGATTCCGCCGCCAAAGCGTATGCCGTGCCGAACGAAGCAAGCGTAGTGCCGATATTCGGCGTAGAACCGACAAAAGCAATCAGCTTTCCCTGCCCTTGGGAGGAGGATGAATCGGTTTCCGGCTGATCGATCCAGGCTCTGATCAAATCCGCAATAATCGCCGTCCCCCGGCCCGGCTGGACGTAATCAAGCTTTTTCAGCTTGCACATCTTGACATATTTCACGTTGACGGACGTTTCATGGTAATTGGATATAAGCACCATAATTTTCATCCCCGGCCATTGCTTCCGATAACGTTCGAGCGTTTCTTCCAAAACTCCGAAATCCATATGTCGGTCGGACACAATCAGGCGGGAGTAGGGCTGCTTAAGCAATTCCCGCTCCATCTCCTCCGCAGATGCGCATACCGTCCAGTCCAAATGCTCTTGAAACACCACATTCGTCAGTTCATCGATCAACCTTTCGTCCGTCGAATGCAAAATAGCTTGCATCATAATCCCCCCTTCATTCTACCGACAGAATCGAGGAGGAGCTGAACGCGATGACGAGCTTTGCTTTTTTGGTGCTGCAGAGCCGGTCCACTTCCAGCCACTCTTCCTCCGTCAAATTCAAATTAATTTGATCGATCGCCCCGTTGGCCTCAAGCCGGGACACGTACATTTTTTCCGCATCTCCCTCCGCTTTCGACAATAGATTGGAATTTTTGGGATTGTCGATTTCGACGTTAGCCGACGATTTCACGGAAGCGACAACGATTTCCTGATCAAAAAGCTTCCGCGGACTCCCGTCGGCAGACGACACAAAGAGGCGGACCAGATCCCCGGCCCGGATACCGTTGGAAACCGACAGCAAATATTCCTTCGGTATTTGAAAAGTCGCCTGTCGCCGGGACGGCAGCAAATGATACCGGTTTACTTTCCATTTCAAAATCGGCTCGTGCGTCCCCAGCGGTAGCAGCGATTCCTGACCGATCACCTCCTCCAAATCCGTAATCATATCGCTTGTAACACTTCCTTTCTGAACAGATTTAAACCCCACCATATCGCGGCTTATCAAAGTGCCTGCCCGGATAAAATCATGAGGCACGACAACCTGAACAGTTTGCTGCAGCTCCACTTGATTCATTTGCAGCACATACACGACATAGACAAGACAACCGGCGACAATCGCCGCCGTGAAACTGATGAACAGGCTTCTCCTGCGATTCAATGCCGCTCCCCCTCTCCCTCTCATGCAGTTAAAAAGCAAAAAAGAACGCAAACCCCGGACTCATGTCCGAAATCTGCGTTCTTCGCAAATCTAGCGATGTTTGTTGTGTTCATTCCAAATATTACACTAAATACACATATATGTAAATACCTTTTTTCTTTGCGAATGACAAACCGCCTGTCCATCCGTTTGAGAGACGAATGAAACAGGCGGTTCTTCCGCACCATGCTCAAGTAATTCTAAAGTACCATACTCTTTTAAAAGTTTCAACATATTCTTACAAATCCTTTATAAAAACTTTATAACAAGTTAACTCTATTAAAATGTGCATCCGTTATACTGATATGAAACAGAATTGAGAGGAGAATTTCTACGATGAAAAAGTTGAAATTATGCGGCGCCGTTATTTCGGGGGTTTTAATTTCGGCGCTAACCGCAGGCTCCGTTTTTGCTGCGCCGGTCAAACCGGTCTCTCACGTGGAGTGGATGCAAAAGAAATCGTGGGTAGAAGGAGATCTCGGCGGAAACCTGGCGCTGGATCGCCCGGTCACGCTGGCCGAAGTTGTTACCGTACTGGAAAGAGTACAGGGCTTGACCGGCATTACGACAGACAGCGCCGCTAAGCGTCATTGGGCAGGGGGTCAGCTTTCTTTGGCTCAGTCCAAAGGTCTGATTACCGCCGACGAAGCAGCGTCTCCCGACCAACAGCTCACAGCTGCGCAAATCAAACAAATCGCGGCCAAATTAAACTACGACCTGACGCTTCCCGAGGAATCCACGGTGACACGCGGAAGCTTTCTGAACGCTCTTGGAGATGCGGTTACGCTCCACATCACAATCGGACATACGAACGACGTGCACGGGCACATCGAAGAAAACAAAAGCAACAAAGAATTCGGTTATGCGAAAATAGCGACGCTGATCAAACAGTGGCGCGGCGAGAATCCGAATTTCCTGCTGATGGACGCCGGCGATACGTTTCAAGGCACCGTTTTTGTCAATCAATTCAAAGGAGAATCCATCCTGCCTATCCTGAACGGGCTGAAATACAATGCGATGGCCGCAGGAAACCACGAGTTCGACTTCGGCTACAAGCAGCTGCTCAACCTTCGCGATCAGTTGAAATACCCGATAATTAACGCCAACGTCTTTACAAGCGACGGCAACAACCTGCTGGAACCGGTGTACTATGCGGAAATCGGCGGCAAAAAGTTTGCCTTCCTCGGCTTCGTAACGGAAGAAACGCCGATACTGACCCACCCGGACAACGTGCAGGGACTGACTTTCAAAAGTCCTGTCGAAATCGCCAAAAAAGTAGTACCCGAATTGAAAAAGAAAGTGGACCGGGTCGTCGTCGTCTCCCACGTAGGCATCGAAACGGACCGGGAAATCGCCAAGCAAGTGCCCGGAATCGACCTGATTATCGGAGGCCACTCCCACACCCCGCTCCGCGATCCGGAAGTCGTTAACGGAACTTACATCGTGCAGGATTGGGAATACGGCAAATCGCTCGGACGCGCTGACTTATACTATTATAAAAACGAGCTGGTCAACTTTACCGGCGGCCTGCTGGAATATGACGAGAACGTCCAGCCCGATCCGGACGTCGCCAAACAAGTGGAAACGATTGTGAAACAAATCGATACCGCGTTAAACGTAGTCATCGCCAAAACCGATGTCGATCTGGACGGCGACCGCAATTTCGTCCGCAAACGCGAAACGAATCTGGGCGACTTCATCACAGACGTGATGGTGGAGCGCACCAAATCCATTCAAGGAAACAATGCCGATGTGGCGCTGACTAACGGCGGAGGCATCCGGACGCAGGTAAAAGCGGGCGACATCACGAAAAAAGCGCTCTACGACGTGCTGCCGTTCCCGAACACCGTCGTCATTCTCGATGCCAAAGGCAGCGAGCTGAAGGCAGCCCTTGAAAACGGCGTCAGCCAGGTGGAAAACGGCGCAGGCCGGTTCCCGCAAATCAGCGGCATGTCCTTCACCTACAATCCGGCCAAACCTGCCGGCCAGCGCGTCCTCGAAGTCAAAGTAGGCGGCCAGCCGCTTGACCCGGACAAAACATACAAGCTGGCAACCAACGATTTCATCGCAGCCGGCGGCGACGGGTACGAAATGTTCAAAGGCAAAAAGGCGCTGAACACCGGCATTACCCTCTATGAACTGGTAGAGGAAGCGCTCGGCAAACGCAAATCGATCAGCCCCAAAACAGACGGCCGCATCACGGAAGTGAAAGAATAACCGCTTGTATCGCTAAAATACAAAGGGGCTGTACGAAAAGAGGACCTCAATTCCACTCAGTAGTGGAATTTGAGGTCCTTTTGCCTGATTTTCGGGCTGTCCCGTACATTGCGAACGGGACAGCATCTTTGCGCGCCGCGGCTACGCCTGCACCTCGGCGAGCGTCGGCAGCGCCGGGATCGCGCCCCGGCGTGTCGTCGTGATCGCGCCCACGCGGTTCGCGAACGCGAATACCCGCTCCGCGGCTCCGGCTTCGCCGAGCGCGTCCGCGATCCCAGCCGGCGAAGCGCCGAGCGCCGCCAGCTGCAGCAGCATGGCGCCGACGAAGCTGTCGCCGGCGCCGGTCGTATCCACGGCCGCCGCAGGCTGGCCGGGGAAGGTCACATCCTGCCGTGCGGTCACGACACGGCAGCCCTGGGCGCCCAAGTGATGACGATCACTTTGGGGCCTTGCGCCAGCAGCTGCTGCGCCCCTGTGGTCGCGTCGGTGCCGAGGAGGAATTCGATTTCCTCCTCGCTCACCTTGACCACATCGGCCAGCGGCAGCTGCGCGAGTATTTCCCGCCGAGCGGCGTCGGCGCTCGGCCACAGCGCGAGGCGCACATTGGGGTCGTACGACACCAATGCGCCAAGCTCGCGCGCGCGGCGCGCCGCATCGAGCGTCGCGGTGCGGCAGGGCTCGGCGATCAGCGACACCGAGCCGAAGTGATACACGGCCGCGTCCGCCAGCCACTGCGCCTCGACTTCGTCGGCGCGCAGCAGCATGTCCGCCGCCGGGTCGCGGAAAAACAAAAAGTCGCGCTCGCCGTCCGCCCGCAGCGACACAAAAGCCAGACCGGTCTTCGCCTCGTCGGTCTGGATTACAGCCGCCTGCACGCCGACTTCCTCAAGCGTGCGCTTCAAATAATCGCCGAACGGGTCGCGGCCGATTTTGCCGATAAACCGCGCCTCGCCGCCCAGTTTGGCGACGGCTGCCGCCACATTGGCCGGCGCTCCGCCTGCCGCCCGCTGGAAGGCGGCCACATCCGCCAGTGCCTGTCCGTTCACGTCCGGCACAAAATCGATCAACAGCTCGCCCAAACAAACAATGGTTTTATTTTCCTTTATTAACATTATCAAACATCTCCTTAGTAACCTAAACCATTCATCATGTAGCACTTAGCTTGACCAAAGCATCGGAATGCCAATACTATTTCGGTCCGAAAAGGCAAAATTCCTTTCAAATCCTTGCATAATTTTATGGCCGTGACCCGCTAATAAACGGTTTTCCTGGACATCCATCGACCGCTGCAGCTTCGGAAAACCTGCGAAAGTACAGGCTTTTTTTGCGAATATGACTCATTTTGGGAAAAGCCTGCGATTGTGCAGGAATTTCGGGTAAAAATGGGTCAGATCCCCTGTACCCACTGAAAAACCTGCACTTTTGCAGGAATTTCCCGCACCAGGCTTCTCAACAGGCAAAAAGCTGCACTTTTGCAGGTTTTCTCCGCGTTGTCAAACAGATGTGCCGCCGGCTCTAGCGAGCGGCCACGCTTTTCGCAGCGCTTGCGCCCCTGCCGCTAACGAAATCAAAAAGCATCCGAGAACAACAAACGGAAGCGTCGACCATTCAAAAACGGAGCGGCCCAGGTACGTTTGCCAGCCGAGCGCCAATAAGCCGAGCACGTAGGCGGTGCCTGCGGTATGAAGCAAACTGCTGCGGGCCTTGGCCGTCAGCGGGGTTCGTTTGGTCAGCCAGGCGACAATCGGCATGGCTTGCAGAGCGTGAAAGCCGAGACCGTGCAGCCAAATTATATTGCCATGAAGGCCAACGGTTCGGCCCATATTGAGAGAAATCCAGATACCGGCCGCAAACGAAAGCATGATTGCGACCATCGCATAGCGGATGCCCAGCACCAGCTCCGGTTGGAGCGCGATTGCTTTTCGGCGGAAATATTGAACTGCCAGGAATAGATAACTCAGAATCAACAGCAAAGCGACAAAAGCAAAAATAGAACCGACCATTGCATCAAAATGTGTGCCGCCCTTTACAAATCTCGGGTTGACCCCGCGGAAATTTTGAACGGTTTCAGCAAAGTAAGAATAGAGTGCCAGTATAATATAAAACCATCGAAAGAAAGCTCTGCCTCTGGTACCCAACTCGGAAAAAGGAGCGATTGCCGCCGTCGAAATCAAAAACATACCCAACGCAGCATTGAAGGAGAACGCATTTAGAACGTTGCCTTTAGGGGAAACGGGCCCTCCGTACAACAACACCCATACTGCACATATCCCTGCAAGCAGAAAGCCAAGCATTCCTGTAAGAACCAACCACTTTTCCCCTTGGAAAATTTTGCGATTTAAATTCGTTGTTTCAACCGAACTCCTCATTTTTGTATTACCCATCATATTCACTCCCCATCACCATCATCTTTGACTCTTCCATTATATGGTTCGGAGAATTGTTCAAAAACTTGCTCAAGTCCAGTCTTTTTCCCGGCCCCCAGACGGATACTTCCTCCGACTTAAGAAGTGAGATAAACCTCTATCGATGTCTTTCGAAGATGTGAGGGCCGCGTTTAGAGGCAGGTTTATTCGCCAATAAGAATGTGTTCTACGCGCTTTAGCGCTGTAATGAACTTAAACATTCTTATGTGGTAAAAAACCACTGACCCGCACGGTCAGTGGTTTTCATGTTATTTCACCTGTATTTGCATTTCTGCGCTTTCATCCCGGTCGTTATCGACACCTTCGCCCTTCGAAAAGCTTGCGTACACTTTAATTGTATAAGTTCCGGGCGGCAAATACGCCGGGTTGGAGTCCGGATTTTCCAGGAACTTTTGGTAATCCGGCTTGCCGCTTTTCCGGAAATTAAATTCCAATATCGTGCTTAGGGGAAAGTTATGAGCGATCTCATTTCCCGGGTTCAACTCCACTTTGATTGCGGATGCTGCAACATAACCGCCCTCTCTAATCCCGTCTTGATCTGTAATAGAGAAGGTGAGCGACGGCAGTCCGTGTATAAAATCTGTTTTCTCAGCGCCCTGATAAGACAGCGTGGACCATACGTTTATTACTTCGTCCCGGGCGTAGATGCTTTTGCCTGAATGAAGCGCCAGTGTAAAGTCATCGAATTTTTTTATCGAGCTAACCGATGCGTATTTTTCGGAATTTTGGGGCTGATTGATTTCAATAGCTGCAGATTTTTGATCGTAATAGACGGCTCCGCCCAATTGATCCGCCACATACCTGAGGGGCACGTAAGTGCGGCCGTTAATGTTATAAATCTGCAGTTCCCCGGGCAGATCTTTCTTCACGCCATTGACCTTTAGCGCTGCGGATGATTTGGTTATTTGCTCCGGGTTATCCGCACTTGTCGTTGAAATCGTGGCAACGAACAAACCGCTTGCGATAAGTAAAATTTTATTCATCCTTGACTTCTGCACGCTTGCTCCTCCTTCAATTACAGCTAAGGCTTGACACGTCCCGAAAATTCCAATCAAATCATAAGACTGATGATATTTTCCATATTTTATTAATACACGCTGCATAACCAAACGTCAAGAAGAGGCCTTGCAAGGGCCGCACGCAAGCGCCCCCACAGGCCTCTTCTCTATTCAATCAACGAGCTTAAATGTTAACCCCGATAATTGCGCCTCCTCTTCCATCCCTTCGATCAAAAGAGCCACCCGATTCCCGCTTTCTTTGAACCAAGGCTTCGGAAGATAGAAGAAGTTTTGGGCTCCGCCGGTCATATGAGGTCGCAAGCCGTCCCCCTAAACGGGGATCGGCAATTGAAAGACGCTCCGCCGGGCTCAGGGGCGAACACAAGCGTTCCGACGAGCCGACCGAGCAGCTTATTTGCGCCTTCGCTCCGCGGGGCACCAAAGGTCGGCGCAGCCGTTTGTGAAGCAGCCGGCCGGGCGGCAAAACTGCAACTGCGAGGCCGCTCGCTTACCCCGCGCAGCTCCCAGCGCGCGGGGTTGCGCTGCATGACGGCGGGCGGGTAGCCGCACCCGCTGGCAACGCGGAAAAGCCTGCAAAAGTGCAGGCTTTTTTCGCAAAAATGGTTCATTTTGGCGAAAAGCCTGCGATTGTGCAGGAATTTTCAAGGAAAATGAACCAGAGCCCCTGTTCGCGGCAAAAAGCCTGCACAATTGCAGGAATTTGTCGTGGCCAGCGCATCCATCGGGCAAAAACTGTACTTTTGCAGGCTTTTTCCGCCCGCATTGCCGAGCAATTGCTGCCTCCTATCGCGCGAATTCCTGACTTTTGCAGGCTTTCTCCGCGCAAACAGGCAGATTGTGCGACTGGCTCCGGCGTACGGGTTTCTGGGACCTGATTATTTTCATTCTGTGGGGTCACGTTTTGTCCACGGCGCCATGAGAGTTTTTGCAGGTTTTCCGGCCTGCCAAGCCGCGGCTTCATGAACAGTTGCGCAAGTTGCGGCGATAAAGCGAAAAGGGTCTGGCCCTCCGGCAGCCAACGCTGCGTTTGGGTCAGACCCTTTCCCATTCAGCTTGCAAATATGACTAGCATTTATGATGATGGAAAAAACCGCGGGTAATAATGATTAGCAGGATGAAGAGAACAAGAATGCTTCCGACGTTGTTGTAAGGAGCGACTGCTACCGGCTTCACATGATGCACGGGTTTCGGATACACTACAGCAGTTTGCTGGATCGCGTGCAAATGAATGTTATGATGAATCGGTTTAGGCGCGACAGGCGGCGCGTAGGCGGCCGGCATCACGTTCGGCATTGCATTCGGCATGGTGTAGGCCGGCATTACGTTTGGCATCATGTTTGGTCCCGTATGAATCGGCATCGTATAAGTCGGGAATACGGGAGCTGCGTTATTTGGTCTTAGATATTCCATGGAAAAGCACCTCCTTTATTTCGTTAGCTGAAGTTGGTGACGTGGTTGTTTAGGTGGTTAACTTACAACATCAGTCTATGGGAGCGCACCTATTCAGAACACGGTAAATACCCAGAAGAAATAAAATTGGTTTCCTGTCATGGATGACGAGCCGTCGCAAACGAAAAGACTGTCCGCTAATCGGACAGTCCCTCTCGGTTACACATATGGATTATTGTCGCGTTCGAAGCCGATCGTCGTTTTTGCGCCGTGTCCGGGGTACACGACGACATCGTCTTCCAGGGTGAACAGCTTGTCCTGAATCGAGTCCAGCAGCGTGTTCGTGTCCCCGCCCGGAAGGTCGGTACGGCCTACCGAAAGCTTAAACAGCACGTCGCCGCCGAACAGGTGCTTGTCGTAGAGAAAGCTCACGCTTCCCGGAGAATGGCCCGGCGTGTGGAAAACCTTCAGCCGGATGCCGAGAAACTCCAGCACCTGGCCTTCGTCCAGCGCGTATTCCGCCGGATCGGTCACAATCTCCGCGCCCAGCTCCGGCCAGCGCGCAGAGCCGTTCTTCTTCGGATTGGTCAGCCAATCCGCTTCCAGGTCGTGTATGTATACCGGACAGCCTTTGAGCTTGCGGATCGCGTCCACGCCGCCGATATGGTCAAAATGCGCATGCGTCAGCAAAATCGCCTCGATGTCCAGATCGCCGATTTTGTTGATCAGCGGCTGCGGGTTCATGCCGGGATCGATAATGATCCCTTTTTTCGTATCCGGGTCGGACAGCAAGTATGCGTTGGTGCTGAGCGGACCCAGAGGGAACGTATCTATTTTGATCATCTTTATTCGCTCTCAATCTTTTAGAGATGCTTGCCCTTAAAACGTAGAAATCAAATCGCGAAGCTCTTTGACGATCACGGCGTGATAACCGTTGCCTTCGCCGTATTGACGGCCCATTTCCGCCCGGGCAACTTGAATTTTCTCGTTGTAATCCGCAGCCTCGCGGTCGGGGTTTTCCTGCTTGAATTTCGCCATTACCGCCTGTACATTTTGCGGACGAGGTCCCCATTGGCCTAATACGAAACCGCCTGTATCCGTGAAAATAACGATCGGAATCGCGCGGCCGCCCATCGTCAGGAATTGGTCCATCACGTCCATATTTTGCTCCTGGATCAGCACTTCCACAGGAATGCCGCTGTTTTCCAGCGCTTTAAACACGACCGGAACGTTGCGCACAACGTCTCCGCACCAGTCCGCGCACAGAATGAGGCAGCGCAGATCGTCACGGTTGTTCAAGGATTCGAAATACTCCTTGTCCTCAGCGTCAGCCCATTCGAAGCTTTCGTAGTAGGCGAGGAACTGCTCTTTATTTTTCTCCATACCGTCGATAAATTGCTGGGGCTTAATGCCTGTCCGCAGCTTGCTTGCGAGATTGATGCTCATCAATGCTCAGCCTCCTGTTACATATTTTTTATAAATGCGAGTAATGTTTCAGCTCTGCCTATATTGTAGCAAATGCTTGCGAAAGCTCCAACAGAATTGACTTCCAAGATTCAAGCGATTATTTGGCGCTTTTGTTTTTTCTTTTGATATAAAATTGATAGCCGACATACAGCACGGTCAGCACTACGGCTGCAATTATGAGAGGCTTAATATACGGGCCGGCAACCTGATCGATCGTTTCCCAGTTGTCTTTAAGCGCCATGCCGAGATACACGTACAGGAACGAATACGGTATTAACGCCAGACCGGTGTACAGGGTGAATTTGCCCAGAGGCATTTTCGCCATTCCGCCGGGAAGAGAAATCGCGTGACGGACAATCGGAATAAAACGGGCCGTGAAAATCATCCCGGTGCCGTACCGGTTGAACCAGGACTCGGCAACGTCGATGTGATGCTTGCTGATCAGCAAATATTTGCCGTATTTCTCCAAAAAGGGTCTTCCGCCGTAACGGCCGATCCAATACAGCACGATTTGGGCCAACGTCCCTCCGATGACTGCACATATGATCGCCCCGATAAAGCTGATTTCTCCTTTGGAAACAAGGTAGCCCGCGTAGGCCAAAAGCAATTCGTTAGGAATTACTTCCAGCATAAGGCCGAGGAATATGCCCCAGTAACCCAGTCCTTCCAAATACAGCAAAACATTGTGAATGAACTCACCCATTTCATAGACCTCTCTCCGCAAATAGTAGCCGGACCGTTTCTTTGTCTTGCTATTTTCGGCTCGATCCTAACCTCTTCCTATTCTACCATAGACGTGCATATGTCACCAATTTCGGTTCCGGCGGCAGCATTCCGCATACATGCGCAGACAAGCTCCTGCATAGGATGTACAAAAACGAATGTACAGGAGGCGGACTTTTGATGTCGAAAGTATGGATCATTCAGCGCAAACACCTAATCCTTGCAGCAGTGGCGCTCCTGATCATTGCAGCCGGATTGTTATACGCGAACCGGGAGCGGATCGTCCCCGCCATGGCGGAGCCTGCTGCCGAGCGGACCATTCATATGGTGACCGGGGAATTCAAAGCCAATACAGAGGATGGATCGACAATCGAGGCTTACCGCTGGGACCCCGGAACCGTTGTCGTACGCAAAGGCGAAAAAATAAAGCTCAACATCTTGGGCGTCAACGGCGCCAGCCACCCTTTTCTGATCGAAGGGCTGAACATTAAAGGGGAAGTCAAAAAAGGCAAGGAAACCGTCGTTTCGTTCACGCCGGAGCAAGCGGGCACATACAGGTTGATCTGCATGACGCATGCCGATAAAAACCATAACGGCCCCATGATCGGCTACATCGTCGTCACGGAGTAAGCCTCCCTGGAGTCTGTCCGATGAACCACGTAGAAGGTATATGTATGCACAATGACGGTATTCATGCAGCGTGAGCGGCATATATACAGTCATTATTCAGTGGGTAAGCACAAACGCAACTCCGTCGGACAGACTCTCAAGAGCCCGGCAGGCGAAATCCGCGGAAGGCGCCGCCGCCCGCCGGACGACTCCCAACTTGGGCTCCGGGCTGCTGCCGCGCCAGTAGCTATCCGTCCTCGCTGCGCATACACATAGCAGAGAGAGGAGTGTTGAGGCGGCAATGAAAAATAACACCAATGAAAAGCACAAACAGCAGCTCCCGACTGCGCGCGGAATAAGACGGGCTTGCAGCAAGGAGCTGTACCGGACGGCCAAACGGCTGAAAACGTGGATTTCTCCGGAGCAAATGCGGCAAGCCGAGGAGCTTTACGTCAAAAAAGTAATGCTGAACCTGCCGTTCATCGTCGAGCACGGCAGCAACCGCAAGCTGCTTGCCGACTGGTTCGGCGAACACGTAGGCCCGGAAATCGCTCCGCTCTGGAACGTGGAGCTTGCCGCTTTGAATCACGCATTCCGCGAAGCGTTCGGCGGATGACCGGGCCGGCCGCCGGCGGCTAGCGCCGGGTCTCGCAACGGCGCGCCGGGGGCTGCGCGCAGGGCGGCGCTTGCATGATGGCGGCCGGTCGACAGCATGCACGGCCGCGGAAAAGCCCGCCCGCCGGTGCCTCACCGGCACGACCGCCGTGCGACGCCGCGACGCACGCCAGGTACCGCGCGCGGGGCGTAAGCAAAACACCTGCTGCGAAAGCGCGACTGCAGCAGTTCTGCCCTCCGTGCTGCCGCTACATTGGCAGCACGCTCAGAGAACCTGCAAAAGCCCCCCATGCCGTCGACGGCATACGGCCAAACAAACTGTAACCGATCAATCGGATCGTTCTAGTAGTAATCTTATTGCACCCAAGCGTGCTTGTTTCGAAATATTTCTGCAAATCTCAGGCTGCTGAGAAAACGTACATTGGTGAGGCGTAGCTCTAACTCTATAAACGCACAGAAAACCTACGAAAATTAGATTGCCGATAAAACGACAGGGTAGCGAAACCAGAGGGGTCACAGCCGCTCTTCCCCAACCCGTGCCTCCCCTGTACGAGTTGCGGTGCTGAAGTGGGGGGACAAAGCGGCTTGGCAGGAGAAAACGGTAAGGGAAAGCCTGCGAAAGTGCAGGTTTTTTCCACGAAAGTGGTTCATTTTGGCGAAAATCCTGCAATTGTGCAGGAATTTTTGGTGAAAATGAATCTAAGTCCAAGTTCGAGGCGAAAAGCCTGCACTTTTGCAGGAATATGTCGTGGTCAGCGCATCCATCGGGCAAAAACTGTACTTTTGCAGGCTTTCTTCGCATTGCCGAGCAGTTACCACCTCTAGCGTGCGAGCTCCTGACTTTTGCAGGCTTTCTTCGCATTGCCGAACAGTTACCGCCTCTAGCGTGCGAGCTCACGCAACCAGGCGGATTGTGCGACCGCCTTCTGGCGTGCGGGTTTCTGGGCAGCCTGAAATCTGCAGGTTTTTCGGCTAAAATGCGAGCTCAGCCCCATCGCGAACGGAAATGCCTGCACTTTCGCAGACCTTGGGGCGCCAAGCTGCCCAGCAAGCTAGCTGCGCCCAGCCGCCCTCTGCAGGGAGCCCACAAAAAAAAGCCGAAGGGAACGCATTCCCCTCGGCTTTCTCGTTTCCGGCTTACTTGTACTCGGGCAGCCAGCTCCCGTGTGCTTCGATCAAATCGTCGCACATCGCGATGATATCGTCCATCGACAGCTCGGCCGATGTGTGCGGATCCAGCATCGCGGCATGATAAATGTGCTCGCGCTTGCGCGTAATCGCCGCCTCGATCGTCAGCAGTTGGGTGTTGATATTGGTGCGGTTAAGCGCCGCGCACTGCGGAGGCAGGTCGCCTACATAAGTCGGCGTAACGCCGTTCCGGTCAACCAGGCAAGGCACTTCCACGCAAGCCTCGCGCGGCAAATTCGTAATAAGGCCGGTGTTCATCACGTTGCCGCCGATTTTGAACGGCACATTCGTCTCCATCGCTTCGAAAATATAAGAAGCATACTCGTGGGAGCGCTCGTGCGTCAGATTCGCGTTGTTCACGATATCTTCGCGCATCTTTTTCCAGTTCGAGATCTGCCCGATGCAGCGGCGCGGATACTCGTCCAGCGGAATGTTGAAGCGGTCGATCAGCTCCGGGTAATTGCGTTTGATGAAATAAGGGTGATATTCCGCGTTATGCTCGGAAGACTCCGTAATGTAATAGCCGAATTTCAGCATCATTTCGTAGCGGACCATGTCCCCGTGCTTTTCCAGCTGCTTTTCGGCTGCGCGCCGCTTGATTTCCGGGTACAGGTCGACGCCGTCCTTGCTCACTTCCAGCAGCCAGGCCATATGATTGATTCCGGCGATTTTCGCCTGAACCCCGTCCTGCTCCATGCCCAGATGTTCGAACAGATGAGGGACGCACACTTGAACGCTGTGGCACAAGCCTACCGTGCGCACTCCGCCGTACGTGTTCATCACGTTGGTAAGCACCGCCATCGGATTCGTGTAGTTCAGGAACCACGCGTCCGGGCAAACTTCGCGGATATCCGCGGCAAAATCCAGCATAACGGGAATCGTGCGCAGATTGCGGAAAATGCCCCCGATGCCGACCGTGTCGGCGATCGTCTGGCGCAGGCCGTATTTTTTCGGTATTTCAAAATCGGTGATCGTGCACGGATCGTAGCCGCCGACCTGAATCGCGTTGACGACGTATTTGGCGCCGCGCAAAGCTTCCTTCCGGTCCGAATACGCTTTCACTTCGCAGGTGCTGCCGCTTGTTTTTTTCAAATTATTCAGCATGTTCTCCGAGTCCAGCAGCCGCTCGCGGTCAATGTCGAAGAGCGCCAGCTCAAAGCCTTGAAGCGCGGGCGTCAGCATGCAATCACCCAGTACATTTTTAGCAAAAACGGTACTTCCCGCACCTAAAAAAGTAATTTTTGACATGTTCGTTTCGCCTCCAAATCGTTGTTCCCTGCTTTCTTTTACTATAAGCGACGACGATTCGGTTGAGTATGGAACGAACGAACAGGAATATGGACATTTGTAGTTTCTTCCGCTACTCTTATGATAAAAACACAAAAAGGTGCCCCTATGAATCCGGACCACTCCTACTTCTATGTCACTATTAATCCGTTCACCGGCAGCGGCGAATTGCCTGTGCTTTTCAGCGGCGAAGGCAAGCCGAATCCCCGGCACAAAATGGGGCCGGCCGTGCACGATTATTATTTGATCCATACGGTACTGTCCGGCGAAGGGGTTTTTGAAATCCATGGCCGGACTTACCGCTGCGGGGCGGGCGACAGCTTCGTCATTTTCCCGGGCGAGCTGTTCAGCTACGTAGCGGACGCGCATCGGCCGTGGCATTATGTCTGGGTCGCTTTCGCCGGCCGTGCGGCGGGTACCGTGCTGTCCTCGATGGGAATCGTCCCGGACAATCCGGTGATCCCGAACAGCGGCACGAAAAAAGTCCGCCATCTGTACCGGCGGCTGCGCGCTTGCTTCGCCCAGAACGCTATCCCCGCCCTGGAGGATACGGAGTCCGGAGGCTGGCTGCGGCTTCTGCTCAGCGAGCTCGGCCTCGCCAACCGCCGCCGCTGGCCGGCAAAGCCGGCCGCCGAATCGGACGCGCACCGTCAGGTCGGACAGGCGATCCGCTATTTGGAGCTGCAATATACGCAGCCCGTATCTATTGAGCAGTTGGCCCGCATGATCGGGTACCACCGGACTCATTTGTGCAAGATGTTCAAACAAATAACTGGACTTTCCCCCATGCAGTATTTATTGAAAATACGCATGGAACGCGCCGAGCAGCTGCTCGAAACGCCGATGACGATCGACCAGGTCGCTTCGTCGGTCGGTTTTAACGACGCGCTTTATTTTTCCAAGCAATTCCGCAAATGGAGCGGCTGCGCGCCTACGTCTTACCGCAAAACGCTGCGGCATCTTTAAAGCAGCGGGACCGCGCAAGGCGTACGAAGTACGAGGCTAGCCTAAACAGTCACGCCGTCCGCCGCCGGAATGCCGAAGTTCGGCGTGCCGTCGCTGTTCCAGCCCAACCTCTGCGCGCGGGCATGGCGGTTCGGATCGTACAGCGGATCGCCGTTGATTTCTTTATAATTGCGGGCGTGATAGACGAGTATATCCTCCGATCCGTCGGCGGAAACGGTGAAGCAATTGTGACCGGGGCCGTATTGTCCTGTCGCTTCGCTCGTGGCGAACACCGGAACAGGACTTTTGCTCCATGAGGCCGGGTCCAGCAGATCGCTGTCTTCCGATGCCGTCAGAAGCCCCATGCAATAGTTATAATCGGTAGCGCTGGCCGAATAACTGATGAAAATTTTGCCGTTCTTGCGGATCACGGCCGGCCCTTCATTCACATGGAATCCGATAATTTCCCAATCGTATTCGGGCTTCGTAATCATCACCTGGCGGCCTCGAATCGTCCAGGGATTTTCCAGCGGGGCGATGTACAGATTGGAATTCCCGACAATCGCCGGGTCCCGCTGTGCCCATATGAGGTACCGGACTCCACGGTGCTCGAACGTAGTCGCATCCAGCGAGAACGATTCCCAGTTCGCCTTCAGCTGGCCTTTTTCCACCCATTCGCCCTCCAGCGGATTCGCGGATTCGTTCTCCAGCACGAACATGCGGTGATCGAACAAGCCGTTATCCGTCTCCGCCGTTCTCGCCGCAGCGAAGTAAATGTACCATTTTCCGCTAATAAAATGGATTTCCGGCGCCCAAATGTTGGCGCTCATCGGACCGCTTTCGTACTTTCTCCATGCGACGACGGGCTCGGCCTGCGCCAGCGCCTGAATCGTCCTCGCTCTTCTAACCTCGATCCGGTCGTACTCCGGCACGGACGCCGTAAAATAATAATACCCGTCCGTATGGTTGAACACCCAGGGATCGGCCCGCTGCTCGATCATCGGATTTACGAATTGCTCTTTTTGTGCGCTTTTGTTTTGTTCAGTCATGGTGGGTCCCTCTCTCCTCTTTGCTTATATGCTTCATTGTGCAGCGCTATCCCTTGACCCCGCCGATCGTCAGGCCGGATACGAAATAACGTTGGAAGAACACGAACAAAATTAAAATCGGCAGTATAGCCAGCACAGATCCCGCGATTAGGACATCATAGTTGTTGCCGTACGGCGTCAGCAGCGTGGAAAGGCCGATCGGCAGCGTAAACTTGTCGTTCGTGCGCAGGACGATCAAAGGCCACAGGAAATTGTTCCAACTGCCCATCGCCTGCAAAATCGTCATGGCGCCGAAAGCCGGGGCCATAAGCGGCACCATGATGCGGAAGAAAATGCCGTATTCCGAGCAGCCGTCCATGCGTCCCGCATCGAGAAAATCTTTGGGCAAGTCGGCCGCATACTGGCGGAAGAAAAAAATCGGCAGCGGAGCGACCGCAAAAGGCAAAATAACGCCGGCGACCGTGTTGATCAACCCGAGGCTGATCGTTAATTTGTACAGCGGAAGCATAATGATTTCGACCGGAATCATCATCACCAGCAAAACCATCGTGAATACCAAATTTTTGCCTTTAAAATTGTACTTGGCCAGCCCATACCCGACCATCGAAGAAAAAAGCAGGCTCGCTGCGGTAAAAATGACCGTAATCAGCAGGCTGTTTTTGTACCAGTTAAAGTAGTTTTTGGCCGAGCCGGACAAAATGAACGAATAATTGCTGAGCCCCATGACGTCCCACTGCAGCTTAATGTTCAGCCCGTACCTGAGCAGCTCCTTGGAAGGCTTGAGCGACGCCAGCAAAAGCGCGTACAGCGGAAACAGCGAGGCAATGGCCAGAACGATAAAAAGAAGGAGCATCAGCACGGACGGAAGCGACCAGGAACTGCGTTCTTTCATACGTTTACTCCTCCTTTTTGAACAATCCGAAAGATTTGAGCTGCACCAGATTCACCAGCAAAGTGATGACGAGCAGCGTCAGGCCGATCGCCGAACCGAATCCGAGATTGTTGGACTCCAGCCCTTGCTTGTAAATATAGCCGATCATCGTCAGGCCGATCTGATTGGGTGAATTGTTGCCGCCGAACATCGTGTAGCTCTCCACAAACATCGCGTATCCGCCGTAAATGCTGATCGTGAGCACATAAATCGTGACCGGCTTCAGCAAAGGCAGCGTAATATTGCGGAACTTGTCCCAAACGCCCGCTCCGTCGATTTCGGCGGATTCGTACAGCTCCCCGGGAATGCTCTGCAGAGCGGACAAGAAGTACAAAATATTAATGCCGGTCCAGCGCCAAGCCGCCAGAACGATGAGCGCGAACATCGCCGTCCCCGAGCTTCTCAACCATTTTTCGCTTTCTAGCCCGATCAGATGCATGAAGGAGTTGAGCAGCGAGCCGTCCAGTTCGCCAAAAATAAGCCGGAAAATCGTGCCCGCGACGACTACCGAAGTGAGCGCAGGAACAAACAGCGAGGCCCGGAAAAAATTGCGCGCCTTCATCATTTTCGAGTTCAAAAATACGGCGAGCACCAGCGGTCCCGGGATCAAAACGACCAGCGTCCAGAACGTATACTTCGTATTATTGAGCAGCGCTTTGAAAAAATCGGGATTCAGCAGCTTTTTGTAGTTTTCAAATCCGATGAACCGGGTGCTGCCCGGAAGCACCTCTTGAAAGCTCATCGTAATTGTAGATATGACAGGATAAGCGAAAAATATAATAAAAGACAGAACGAACGGCAGCACGAACACGTAAGGCGCCACTTTTTGCGAGTACAGCAGCTTGCTTCCGGCAGTGCGCCCGCGCTCGGCCGTCACGGTCATTTGACTGGTTTCCACAGCGGCCCACCTCCCTAACCAAGGATAATCACCGGCTTTGCCGGAGCAAGCAGGAGCCTGCGCGCGCAAAGCCAGTGATCTTGAACATTCGTAAAGCCCGGAAGCGTTACTTGCGCAGCTCGCCGGCTACATCTTTCAAAGTTTGGGCGGCATCTTTGCCGTCCTGCAGCACGCTCGGCATGATTTTCGTCTTCACCGCGTCGGATACGGCCGGAATTTTTTCGCCGACATGGACCGGATAGATTTCGTCTTTTACCGATTCAAGCACTTTGAAAATGTCTTTGCCGAAAAACTGGGTGAATTTGTTGTCCTCTTTCAGCTCCGGCATGCTCCATACTTCTATGCGGATCGGGTCAAAGCCAAGCTGCTTCCAAATTTGGATGTTGCCTTCCTTGGACAGCTTCGCGTAGGACAGGAACTGCATCGCCAGCTGCTGGTTTTTCGACTGCTTGGTGACCGCCGTACCCGTACCGCCCATGCCTGCGGAGCGGAATTGGCCTTTTTCCCATACAGGCATCGGCTTGATGATGATTTTGCCTTTCAAATCCGGCATATAGTCGGTGAACCGTCCCATGTACCACATCGGCATCCAGACCGAAGCCGCCCCGCCTTTGTTCATGAAGCCGTAGTATTCTTCGGCATGATGGCCGCCGCCCGGCGCGGGAACCGCGATTTTGTCTTTCACCAGCTGCTGCAAGTACTGCAGCGTTTTTGTGTTCACTTCGTTGTCGAGAGTGACTTTGCCGTCTTTATCGAGGTAGTCGGACTTTTGCTGGGAAATCAGCGGCCAGAACGACCACTGGTCGGCCGTTTCGACCGTCGTCATCGGCTTGCCGGTGGCGGCCAGCACTTTTTTGCCCGCTTCCGCGTAGTCGGCCCAGGTGACGATCGAATCCGGGTTGACGCCGGCTTTATCGAGAATTTCTTTATTGTAATAAATAACGGCTGCGCCTACGTGGAAGTCGATGCCGTAATATTTGCCGTCTTTGGCGTAAATTTCGACCCTGGATTTCACGATGTTTTTCAGCTCGGGTTCCACGATTTCGTTGAGCTCTGCAAGTTGCGGAGTTCCTTTCAGGTAGTTGGGAAATTTGCTGATCTCAATGTCGGCCAAGTCCGGTGCTCCCGTGCCCGATTGCAGGGCGACCAGCAGCTTGTTGTGCATATCGTCGTACGGCAACGTATCCGCCTGCAATTCGATCTGCTTGTCGGGATTCGCCTTGTTCCACGTCTCCGCCATACTTTGATAAAACTTGGCATGCAGCTCGTTAAACGTCCAAAGCACCAATTTCGTTGATCCGCCCGGTTTGGAGCCCCCGGATTCGCCGGTGCCCGCACTGCTACTGCTGCTGCACCCCGATAAAACTGTGACCATACAGAGAACCAACAATGCCGCAATCATAAACGCCTTCCTCATTCGATCCTTCCCCCTTTTCATGGATAAAAACGAAAGCTGCATGGTGTGTGCTCATGATGTTTTAATTTAGTCAAACTTAAATCATTTCAAATTTATATTATTTTTACTTTATATTTTTGTCAAGAAAAATTTGAATACGCTTTCTTTCTCGCTTTATATGACATCAACTATTCGAATAGCGCATGTTTAACGACATGAAATCGCTTATATGATTATCCGCGTAAAATATTTAACGGATAGCTTTCTTTATTTTCGGCCATCAATTATAATAAATCTAAAATAAAAAAGGGGATTATTGGATGATATATATAAAAGAATTGCGATCTGGTTTAAATATATTTAAAGCATTAAGCTCTGAAATCCGGATCGAGATTCTGGAACTGCTGGCGAAAAATCAGAGCTTGAACCTGAACGACCTGGCCGGCAAGCTTAAATTGACGAACGGCGCGATCACGATGCATATCAAAAAGCTGGAAGAAAGCGGATTGATCGAAATCAACACCGCGGTCGGCAAGCACGGCATTCAGAAAATCTGCTATCTGAACGAAGAAAAGCTGATGGTCGACCTGCGCAGTAAAGAAATCGACAACCTGTACGAAGTGAACATCAAGGTCGGCCACTACAGCAACTATCAGGTGCTCCCGACCTGCGGTCTGGCGACCAAGGACAGCATCATCGGCGATTTCGACGACCCACGGTATTTTGCCGATCCGCAGCGGATCGACTCCCAGATCATTTGGCTCTCGGAAGGGTTTCTGGAGTACCGGATACCGAACTATTTGAAACCGAATCAAAGCTTCAAAGAGATTCAGTTTTCCATGGAATTAGGCTCGGAAGCGCCGGGCTACTGCAACAACTATCCGTCTGACATTTATTTCTACGTCAACGGCCGCGAGATCGGCTTCTGGACCAGTCCCGGCGACTTCGGAGACACCCGCGGAACGTTCAACCCGGACTGGTGGCCGCCGCACCTGAACCAATACGGCATGCTCAAGCTGATCCGCATCAACGAGGAAGGAAGCTTTATCGACGGCTGCCGCATTTCCGACGTCACGCTGGCGGACATTCAACTCGATTACAAAAGCGAGCTCAACTTCAAAATGGCAGTCGACGAGAAGTCCAAAAACAAGCGCGGCCTCACCATTTTCGGGCAAAACTTCGGCAACTATAACCAGGATCTGCTCGCGAGGGTGCTGTACACGAACCACGAAGAGTAAGGCTTTCCGCAAACGCAGCAGGCGCCCCGTACGGCTCGTACAAGGCTGGCAGGTACAGCTTGCCAGGCCGCAAAACCTGTGAAAGTCCCCCATGCCGCTGGGCGGTACTTCTCCTTCACGGGTTGCTGAAGTGGGGGGCTCTACTCTTCTGCTCGGGTTGCGGTGCTGAAGTGGGGGGCACAAGGCGGCTTGGCAGGGAAAAACCTGCGAAAGTGCAGTTTTTTTCCGTAAAAGTGGTTCATTTTGGCGAAAAGCCTGCAATTGTGCAGGAATTTTCGCTGAAAATGAATCTGAGCCCACAATCACGGCGAAAAGCCTGCACAATTGCAGGAATTTTTCGTAGCCAGCGTTTCAACCGAGCAAAAACTGTATTTTTGCAGGTTTTCTTTCGCGCAAACAGGCAGATTGGCTACTAGCACTGGCACGTGGGGTTCTGGCGAACAAAAACTGTACTTTTGCTGGTTTTCTTTCGCACAACCAGGCAGATTGGGCGAACGGCCCTGGCACGTGGGGTTCTGGGCGAGCAAAAACTGTATTTTTGCAGGTTTTCTTTCGCGCAGCCAGGCAGATTGGGCGGACGGCTCTGGTGCATGGGGTTCTAGGCAGCCTGCAATTGTGCAGGCATTCCCGTTCACGATGGGGCTTGGCTTGCATTTTAGCGGAAAAGACTGCACTGCAGATTTGCAGGAACCATTCGGGGCAAGCGCATCTAAGAGTAGAAAGATGCACTTCTGCAGACTTTCTGCAGCTTTCCGCTCGTATGGCAGAGCCTCGCAAATAAAAATAGGACGAAGCAGCCCTCTTTGCTTCGTCCTATTTTTAACTCGGCTCCTTACGGATTGGCGGCATGAAAGCTCGCGATTTCGTCGGAGCTGTACACGATGTGACTCCGGCTTTGGCGGAGAGCCGACTTCATCATCGCGCCGGCGATAGAAGCCGCCGGGATCGGTCTGTACGGCCGCAGCGCGCCGACCATAAGCGGGGTCAGCAGCTTCGATGCAGCCGCTGCGAACTTCTCGCCCGGACGGCGCTCCGCGCGCTCCCCGAGAATTAAAGAAGGCCGCAAAATGTGGAGCGCCTTCAAGCCAAGCTGCCGCAGCCCCTCTTCCACCTCGCCCTTGACCCGGTTGTAAAAAAAGGCGGAACCGCGGTCGGCCCCCATCGCGGTCACGATGACGAAAACCGCAGCTCCGTACTTCTGCGCCAGCTCTCCCAGCCTCAAGGGATAGTCCTGGTCGACTTTGCGGAACTGCTCCTGGCTCCCCGCAACTTTGATCGTGGTCCCGAGCGCGCAAAAAATATGCGCTCCCTGCACCTCGTCCTCGGCGAGCGCGCTGTCCAAACGATCATAATCGACGATCCGCTGGATCAGCTTGTCATGCTGCAGCTCAACGCGCCTTCTCACAAGCGCAATGACCTTGTCATACGCTTCGCTCGCGAGCAGCAGCCGGACAAGCTCCCGTCCGACAAGTCCCGTTGCTCCGGCGACGACAGCCGTATATCCCATACCAAAGCCCCCTTTTACACTTCCCAATCGTCACGAAGCAGTTCGTACAAAGCGATCAAATACGCGGACAGATCAAAATAAAGCAGAAGATCATGCTCCAATTTGGCGGCAAAATGCCGGGCTATCGGCTCACTGAGCTCCCGGAGCCTCGTTTCGTGCATAGTGGGCAAGCTTTCGATCCAACTGTTCAGCAGCCTCCAATCATCGACCGTGATCGTCCGCTTCAAGGATTCGTCCAATACAAGATGGGGGATGGCGCTTCTCCTTTTGGCAATTTCCTTATCGATGACGGATCTGCGTTTGGACCGTTCTTTCCCGGCTTCAACCACGACGATCGTGCCTGCGACCATATCCCCGATCCGCTTGTCGCGGGAACTGAAGAGCATCGCTACGCCCCCCAGGAAATAGCCGCTTGGCAGCATGTCAAGAAGCCGGAACAAGTTGCGTATAAGAATGGACAGGAAAGTCGGGGATTGCCCGTTATTTTGCAGGACGCGCAGTCCGCATATCCGTTTTCCCGGGGTCTGGCCGCCCATGAAAGCTTCAGTGCAAACTAAATATCCCAAGTTGATGACGACAAAAAATATGATGCAAAAAGCCAGCACATAATCGCTCAGCTCCGGGAACCATTCCCCTGTATACATCCGGCTCCCGCCGATCACAAACAAGACAAGAAGCGTATTGACCGCGCCAAGTATAAGGCTGTCGAGCAAGTGCGCCAGCGCTCTGCTGCCCAACCCGGCGGTTTGAAATTGCAGCTGCACCTGTTCGGGAGTCGTAATCGTCAGTTTTTTATCCGTGGCCTCGTTCATAGCATCTCCTCGCGGTTCCGAAATTATGGTAAAATAAAGTACAAATCAAGGGGGTACTCATGGAACTTTCACGTTTTATCAAAGAAAACAAGTCGCTGTGGACAGAGCTTGAAGAGCTGCTGGACCAGCTCGGCAAACGCAGAAAGTCGCTTCAGGCGAGCCAATTGGACCGTTTTGCCGAATTGTACAAAGCAGTTTCGTCCCATTTGGCGACGATGCAGACTTATCGGCCGGACGGTGAAACGGCGGTATATTTGAACCACCTCGTCTCCCGGGCCCACAACGCCATGTATAAGGAAAACAACAAAAGCAGCACACAGTTGAAAGAGTTTTTCCTGCATTACTTTCCTTCGCTCATTCAAGCCAGGAGCTGGTTTGTCGCCGCAGCGCTGCTGCTGTTCGTGATTGGGGGTCTGCTCGGCTTTTTGTCGGTCCGCAGCGATCCGCTGAATTTGTATCTGATCATGCCCGGACAGATGGCCGACAGCATCGATCCTTCCAAAACGGCCGATCCGCGCGGCGATCTGCACAGCTCGCTCGTTTCGACGACCATTATGACCAACAACATCCGTGTCGCCGTTCTTGCCTTCATCAGCGGCGTTACGCTTGGCATCGGAACCGTCTATCTGATGATCAGCAACGGGCTGCTCGTCGGCGCGCTGGCCGCCGTATTCATGCAATCCGGCAAAAGCTACGTGTTTTGGGCGTATATTTTGCCCCATGGCATCATCGAGCTTACGGCTATCTTTATCGCGGGCGGAGCAGGCCTGTATATGGGCTACCGCTTCTTCGTCCCGGGCCCGTTTCCGCGCAAGCACCGGTTCCTCGAATCGGCCAAGGAATCGGCGCAGCTGCTGATCGGAACGATTCCGCTATTCGTCATCGCCGGCATCATCGAAGGCTATATCACGCCGTCCACGCTTTCTCTGGAGGTCAAGTACATCATAGCCGGCGGAACTTTGCTGATCCTCGCGCTCTACTACGTGTACGGCATCGGCAAGCGGAACGCCTCGAAGCGCGCCGAAGTGTAAATTTAGAGAGCGTCCGAGGACTTCAAATCCAGATACGCGTTTACCGCGCCAAGCGTCAATTGGTCGGCCGGGACATCCATCACGGGGATGCCCCGGGCGGCCATTTTCGTTGCATACTCCTGCCGGTCCGACGTAAATTTGTGGGCGATGCTCTGAATGTAAGCCTGCCGGCTGCTTTCCGCCCGGATGCGGGCCCAATCATGCAGCAACGGATCGCTGAGCGACAGCAGCAGCACATGATGCACTCTGCGAAGCCGAAGCGCGTAAGGCATCAGCTCCCTGTCGTACAAATAGCTCTCCATATCGGAAAACAGTACGACCAGCGAGCGTTTTTTCAAATACTGCAGCAAATAAGCCATCGCCGTCTGATAAGACGACTCGACAAAATCGGTCCGCAGGTCGTACACCGCGCGCGTCAGCTCCTGCAAATGAGGCAATCCTTTGCCCGGCGGAACGTACACCTTGACGCGGCTTGAAAAAGCGAGCAGCGACACCTGATCCCCCTGCTTGAGGGCCACCGCCGCAAGGGTCAATGCGGCCTCCAGCGTGCGGTCCAGCTTCACCTGGCCGTCCAGCTCGATGCCCATCTGCCTGCCGCAATCGAGCACGAGCGTGACGATCTTCCCTCTTTCCGGCTGGTACAAGTTCGTCATCAGCTTCGCTGCGCGGGCGGACGCCTTCCAGTTCATATGCCGCACATCGTCTCCCTGCACGTAATCGCGGATATAGTGAAACTCCGAGCCGCTTCGCTGTCTTTTATAAATCCGCTGCCCTTCCAAAATGAGCGTATCCTGCGCTGCTCCCAATACGCCCCGAACCCCTGACAGATCGGGATAAATCTCGATCGTATCCGGGCATTCCAACCGAACTTGCTTTTTCCAAAGACCAAGACCGCCCCAATAGCGGAGATAGACGTGTTCCAGCGTATATTTACCGCGTTCGAGCGCCATGGCCGTATACAAAAACGAAGCTTCCGCTCCGTCCATCCGGCCGCTCAAACAATTGCGCACTGCGCTAAACACAGCGGGCAAATCGTCGTTCAGTTCGATATGTACCGATTGCGGCTGCGCAGCGCGCAGCTCCAGCCCCACTTCAAAACCCTGTCTGACATCCATCCGTTCCGGCAGCCGCCTGTTCACGTTCCAGACGCTTCGTCCGGGCAGCAGCAGCAAATCCACGGCGCTCAGGACGATCAACAGCGCATTGAAGCTCAAAAATACAGGCATTCCCTGGCCGAATATGTATCCCGCTATCGTCACCGCCGCTCCGGCCGATGCGAAAGCGATCATCCGCCCGGTCGGGAGGATGAAGTCCTTAAGCAGAATTTTATCGAGGAACCGGAATAGAGCCGAGCGTTTCTTGGATAATCTGGTCACTGCTGCCGCCCTCCAATTCCGCCTGCGGCGTCAGGAGCAGCCTGTGCCTCAGCGCCGGCCGCGCCACAAGCTTGATGTCATCGGGCGTTACATAGGTTCTGCCGTCCAGCAGCGCCCATGCTTTGCTCGCCATCAGCACCGCGATGCCCGCCCGCGGACTTGCGCCCAGTTGAACCCGTTGGGATTCGCGCGTTTTGCGGATCAGCGTCGATATGTACGCATACAAAGAATCCTCTACGACAACGTCGGCAAGCTGCCTTTGCAAAGCCTGAATCCGCTCCGGCGTGAAAACCGGCTGCAGCGTCTGCTCTGTCTCCACGCGGAAAGGCACGTGGCTGCGCAAAATGTCCACTTCCGCTTCTTCGCCGGGATAGTCCAGCACTAGCTTGAACAGAAAGCGGTCTAGCTGCGCTTCCGGCAAAGGATACGTTCCCTCGTACTCGACCGGATTTTGAGTCGCGATGACGAAGAACGGGTCAGGCAGCTTGTAGGTAGTCCCTTGGATCGTCACCTGCCGCTCCTCCATCGCTTCCAGCAGCGCGGCCTGCGTCTTCGGCCCCGAACGGTTGATCTCGTCGGCAAGCAGCACATTCGTGAAGACAGGCCCCTGGATCGTCGAAAACGTATTGTCCTGCATATGATAAATGACGCTTCCGGTAATATCCCCGGGCATCAAATCCGGCGTAAATTGTATGCGGCGGTAGTCGGCTCCCGACAATTGCGCCAAAGTCCGGGCCATCTTCGTTTTGCCGAGTCCCGGCACACCTTCCAGCAGCACATGTCCGCCGGCCACCAGCGCCGTCACCAGCAGCCGGATATTGAGCTTTTGTCCGTACAGCCGCTGCTCCATCGCTTCCACTAATTGTTTCATCTCGCTCACTCCTTCTCCAGGCAGGCGATCATTTCGCCCATCTCACGCGTTCGCTCTACGAACGCTTTTGCGTTCCGGCCCGGGCTTTGATTCGCCCGGGACTCATCCTCCAGCAGGCGGACAAGCCGCGCCGCCTGCGCTTCAGGCAGGCGGGCGCGCGCAGCGGCTTCCGCCTGCCGGGTGTCGGCGCCGGGGCTCAGCCCCCAGCGCCGGGCCAGCAGCAGCCGCAGGAAGCGCTGCTGGTGGCGCAGCGCCTCGTCGCGGTAGCCGAGGCGCTCATACCAGGCGGCGACGGCTTGCAAGCCCTCGTCGCCGCGCCGTACCGTCCACGCCCGCGGCGTGTGGACGGGGCCGAAGCGCTTGCCGCGCAGCCAGAGCCACAGCAGCAGCGCGAGGCCGAGCTGCGCGCTGGCGAGCACGAGCCACGCGGGGTAGACGGCCAGCAGCCCGGGATTCGTCCCGTAGCCGTGGTGGGTCTCGTCGACCCACACGGCGTTCCACGACTTCCCGAACAGCGGCCACATCAACTCAAAATGGGAATGTTCCAAAATCTTCCCATTGAACAACCACTCCGGCGTCAGCACGACGGTCATGCTGCCGGCTCCCACCTGCATGCGGCCCGCCAGCGCGCCGGCGTCGTCGGAGAACAGCGCCGTCATGCCGCCGCCTGGCTTGATCCGGTACGGCGTGCTCACCTCGCCGGACAAGCCGCCGCCTTGCGCATATTCCGGCGCCGCCGTCAAAGCGCGCACCGCTGCAGCGCCGCTGTCCGAGCCGCCGGATTTCGCAGCGGCCGTGTCCGCTTTCCCGTCGATCCGCAGCGTCTCAACGTCTTGCCAGCCTTGCGGCTGCCGGTCCACCAGCACGAAATCGTTCCCTTGCTCGACCCATTCCAGCACTTTTTCGCGATCCGCCTTCGTGATCGCTTCGGGTCCGATGGCGACGAGCAGCATCCCGCTCCCGGCGGGCAAATAGTTCCATCCGAGCCGCCATTCCTTGACGGCCGGCTGCTTTTGCTCCAGCAGCTCCCGCCATGCTTTCGTGCCGTCGCGGTCTGCCGAGAACGACAAATACGGCGGCTGATTGGGCGCTTGCGGCTTCACGATCCAGTATCCGAGTGCGAAGAAGAGAAGAACGCTGACGGCGAATCCCGCATACAGCTTATTCAGCCCTTTCATGCGAGCCCCCCTCTCTGTCCATCACCTGTGTGACCCGATCGTAGATGAAAGCGAACTGTTCCTCCGTCACATCCGCCTTGCCGTACCAGATCCGTTCAAAGACCAGGGAGCTGTCCTGAAACAAAGGGACGAGCGCAGGCTCCGTACCCGCAAGCTCGTCGGCGTACTCCCAGTTCGTCTTCCATTTTTCCACACGGATGCTGCGGCTCGCTTCCAAATAAAACAGCAGGGAGAGGAACGCCGCGCGCACGCCTTCCCGCCAATTCCCCGCAGCTCTGAACTCCGCAGCCTGCCGCCAATAATCCCGGTAGGAACGGCTCATTTCGCCTTCCGGCAAATAGGCCGCGGAACGGATGCGCTTTTGCCTGATAATCTGCCTGGAGAACCAGTAGATGGCGTAAGCGGCCACACCGAGCAAAATGAGCAGGAAACCGATCGTCAAGACATCCCCTGTGCCTTGCGAGAGATGGAGCTCCGGAAAATAGCTCATCAGCTTGCGCAGCAGCGATTTCACCGAATCCCAGAACGAACTGCTCTCCGGCCGGTTATAGACGGCGTATTCGTGTTTCTCCAATATTTCCCTCAATCGCTCTTTATCTTCGGAGACTTGAACGGCGCTATTCATGCTTTTTATCCGAATCCTCCGGTTGTCCGTCCTCGCCTTGTTCCGTCTCCTCGTTCCGCTTCTTGTCGAGCACGATCGGCGCGAGCATAGCGGATGAATCCGACCAAGGGTCAGGCGGATGGATGACGCTCTCCATCATCGTTTCAACCCCTAAACCTTCGTTGCGGACTTTCAGGTCAAAAAAACTGATGGCATAAGGAAGCAGCCAAAGCGGCGAGACGAGCAGGCTGAACAGGCTGTTCACCAGTTGAGCGGTCAGTCCGACCCCGAGCAGGACCGTGATCAGCGCTTGAACGACGCCCAAGAATAAGTACAAAATGAGAGAAAGCACGAAATACATCCCGAACAGCCGCCAGAAGTTTTTGCGGGTAAGTCTCCAGCTTGCCTTCAAACCGAGTTCATCGCCGCCGCTTGCCACTACAGGCAAATAATAAATCCAACGGGTGAGGAAATAAATCAGCGTGAAAAAAAATCCGAGGAACACCACGACGAAAAAAACGATCAACCAGACGGTCATACCGGCTCCTGAACCGCCAATAGCCCCGGAGACGCCTGCTCCTAACGTAAAGATAAGGACGAGAATAAGAAGAATAATAGCACAGCCGAAATAAATGCCGAAAATGATCAGGCCATAGAGAAATGTGCTTCCGACCATCGGCCAAAATCTGCGGAAAGCCTTTTTCAGAAGCGCTGCGGGTCCGGGCACTTCTTCCCCGAACAGCTCCGCCTTCACAAGATGAACGACAGATGCCACGGATGCCGGCATTAGCCCCAGCAAGAACAGCGGCAGCAGCAGCATGACAAGCGACAACTTTTTCAACATTTCCGCAGGCGGCTCATTTTGCTGCATCGCAGCTGTGGACTGCAGGATGTCCTCCCAGGAAGCTCCGTCCATAAGCTGTTGGAACATGGAATTGGACACCGACGACTCCTGGGAAAGCAATAAACTTTGCAGCAAATAAATCGGCCCGTATAAAATCAACATGATCAATGTCAACTTCACAAAATGCTTGCGGTACAATTGGAAGCTGCGATCCAATATTCTTCCGATACCGATTGGCCTCAGCGGCGTACTTAACATGGAAATCCCCCTAAAAATGGTAATTGTGACGACTCTCTGCCTATTATACACGAAACTTCCGATATTCCGACCAACAAAATTACAGCGCCAGCTCCACCCGATTGCGGCCGCCCGCTTTCGCCCTGTACAGCGCATGATCCGCGCGAGCCACCATATCCTCCAGCGCCGCCAAAGCAGTCTCCGGCTGCGCGGCATATCCGGCAATGCCCATGCTGGCCGTGATCGGAACAGCCAAGCGGTCTTCCTCGTACGGTTCGTTCATGATGCGCATTCTCAAGCTTTCAGCCAGCTTTCGGCTGTCTTCCGTATTTCGATTCAGCGCCAGCACGATAAACTCCTCGCCGCCGTAGCGGGCGACAATCGTATCGTCGCCGGCGTACCGGCTGAGCAGCAGCGCTACATGGCGCAGCACGCGGTCTCCGACCGGATGTCCGTACGTATCGTTTATTTTTTTGAAATGATCGATGTCGACCATAATGGCCGAGCAGTTTTGCCCCGACGCGATGCACGCGCTCAGCCGGTTGCCGCCCTCCAGCATCATATAGCGGCGATTGAAAATTTCTGTCAGCTGATCGACAAGCGCGGAATGCTCCAAAAGCGTGATATTGGCTTTGAGCTTGCTGGCCATCAAATTGTACGTATTGCACAGCTGCCGGAGTTCGATCGGCGCCTCTTTGATATTGTCGGGATTGATGTAGTAATCGTAATTCCCGTTTTGTATGATTTTCGTGCCCTTCAGCAAGTAGCCGATCGGCCTCTCCAATCGGGATACGACGTTAACGGTTGCCGCGAAGCTGAGAACGAGAGCGATCAAGGTGATGCAGATGACGGTGATCAGGAGCTGGTCCAGCTTTTCAAACACTTCGTTTTCGGTAATTTCACTGACGACGATCCAGTTTTTGCCTGGCGTCCATTGATATTGGCCGTACACTTTTTGCCCGTGAAAGCCTGTATACGCCTCGGTCACTTGCCCGTTATTTTGAGCCTGGCGCAAAAGCTCCGTATCCATCAGCAGGTTTGATTCGGCATTGTTCGTTTCCGAAGTCGTGACGATTCTGCTGCGGTTGTCCAAAATGTAAACTTCCCCCGTCTGGCCGAAGCTTAGCTGCTTCATCAATGTGTCCAGCAGTTCGATCGTCACGGTTCCGATGATGGCCCCGGCAAATTTCCCGTTCGCGTCAAGCACCGGCGATGAAAAGGTGACGATATCTTTTCCGTCCGCTTTCGACTTCAACACGCCGGTGATGAAATCTTTGTTCTCCAGCGCCGCCGCAAAATATTCCCGGTCCCCCAAATAGATCGACTGGCCCGGATTCGCCATCGACCTGAAGAAGCCGTCCTTGTCTACGTAAGCGATGTTTTCAAAATCGGTATGAACGCGCGCATAAGCGAAAATCTCACTATTCAGCTCGGCGATTCGGTGATTTCTGGCGTTATCGGAAACAGCGAACCTTTTGATCGTATCCATCCGCTCCTGGCTCCACTGTTCTATGTACAAACTTTGAAAAGCTACGATTTGCTTCAACTGGCTTCTGGCCTCGGACAGCCGGTCCTTTTTTTCGGTAAAATAAAAAGATAGAATGATAGCGAAGCCTAAAGCAACAATAACGGTTCCTATCCACAGCTGAAACCTTTGCTTAATGGTCTTATTTACAAAAAAGGAATTCATTCGTCGGATCAAAGCGCTGTCCCTCTCTTTTGTCTTAATCCTTTCATTATAGCTCATTTCTTGGTGAAAAAAGGATACGTGTCTCCTAAATTCCGACAATTTACGCAAAAAAAATACCCCACCAGAGAGAAGCGCTTCTGCTTCTTTCTGTATGGGGTTTGTTTTTCTTCGTTTTTCCCGGCTATTCGCCGCGGCACCATCCGATGCAGGCAGCCAGCAGCCGCAGCGCGGCAGGGTCGTTCAAGCCGGCTTCCGTATGGGCGGGAGTCAGGCAACATACCCGGCCGCGGCCCGATTCGTGCTTCCAGCCGGCAACCGACGCGCCGTCCTTCGAGGCGGACAGCAAAAACACTTCGGTGCGCTCCCGGTCACAGTGAACGAAATAATGCTCGTCGGCGAACGCAAAGGACGAATCCCGCTCGTCCCCGCCGCCTGTCCGGGTATATGTAACGACGCTGTGCCGCTCCGGATGGTATTCGAAATAGCCGCGAAGCATGCGGACATAAGCGCCTTCGACCGGGTAGGAGGCCAGTCCGGAATGCCAGGCCAGCCAGCCTCCTCCCGCTTCCACGTAGCGAACGACGGCAGCGGCCGTCTCTTCCATCATCCAGGTGTTCACCTCGTCGTCCTGCGGATTCAGCCTGTCCTCTTTGAAAAGAACGACCGCATCCGGGTTATCCCGCAGGGCGCCGGCCAACTCATCCTCGCCGCAAAAATCGATCTGCAGGGAACCGTCCTGCAGCTGCGGCTGCAAAGCGGACAGAAGTGCGCGCCTGATCGGCTCTTGCGGGTGATAGTAATCTCCTACGACGGCAACAATCCGACTCATATAGTCCTCCTCGTATGCGTATCCGTATTCCTTAGAGCGGCATGGGCTGTCCGGTGTGATCGACGAACATGGCATCGTGCGCGACCGCTGTCGTGCCGTCCAACAGGCCGAGAATGCCTGCGGCCGCGGCGGCCGGATCGCCCGGAGCGGACTCGCCGCCCATATCCGTCCGAATCCATCCCGGATGGACCGCGAATACCCGCACCCCATCCTCCTGCAAATAGCGTCTCAACTGCAGCGAAAAATAATTGAGCGCGGCTTTCGACAGCGCGTACGGGTAGTCGCCCCCGTAAGCTCCGGCCATGCTGCCCGCTTCGGAGCTGATGTTGACGACCCTCGCCTGCGCGCCTTTGGCGACAAGCGGCAAAAAGTGCTTGACCACAAGCAGCGGGCCGAACAAGTTAACGGCAAACGAGTCGGCAACGTCGGACAGCTCCAGCTCTTCGATCGCGGCGGAACGGCCCAGCAAAATCGCCGCGTTGTTGACAATCGCGTCGAGCGCCGCGCCGCTTTCGCGCAAAGCTTGTGCGGCAGCGGCCACGGACGCTTCCTCGGTCACATGAAGCGCGATCGGAATAACCCGCTCCGGGTATCGTCCATGAAGCGCTTTCAAATCAGCGGCCGATTCCGGATCGCGGACGCCCGCATATACCGTGTGCCCCCGCTCCGCGCCAAGCTCCGCCAACGCGAAGCCGAGGCCGCGATTCGCGCCTGTAATGAAAATATTCAAAGGAATCCCCCCGCTTTATCAGCCTGCTTTCTTCTCTAATGATACTTCCAGGTTCGGCGGTTTGACTATTATTTTTTATCGTTCTCCAGCAATTCGATCATCAGCTTCAGCTGCGGCACGCTGTCCAGGTAGGCATAGCGCCCGCCGGTGTACTCGCCTTTTTGCAGCAGCGGCATCCCGCTCCGCTCCATGATCGCGATTTTCTCTTTCATGCCGTCGATAATAAAAGCGATGTGATGGAAGCCTTCGCCGTCTCTGTCGAGCCAGTCGCGCCATACGCTCGGCTTTTCGTCCGGTTCGATCAGCTCAAGCTGCAGCGAGCCCATGTCGAAAAAAGCCAGCTTGCATCTTGCTTCCATCCGTTCTCCCCGATATTCGGCTTGCGTGACGTCGACCGTATCCGTCCAAAACCACTTCGGCTTCTCCACGCCGAAAAAATCCGCATACGTCTGGCTTGTCTTGTCAATGTCGTGAACTAGCAGCCCGATTTGCGCGATAACTTTCGTTCCCAAAATGTTATTGTCCATGTCCGATCTCCCTTTTGCGCGTTTTTTGTAAACACGTATGTCAGAGCGGCTTGCACGAGTCCCTGACAACTAATTTGGATTGAATCAGCACCTTGTTGAAATCTTTGGCTCCATGCTCGATATTTTCAATCAGCAGCTGCGTCAATTTGAGCATCATCGACTCGAAATCCATGCGGAACGTCGTCAGTCCCGGCTGAAAACGAGCGCTCAGCGCATGGTCGTCAAAACCGATTACCGAAATATCCCCCGGCACGTTGATCCCGGCTTGCTGCAGGGCGCGTATGGCCCCGAACGCGACGCTGTCATTGGCGGCAACAAGCGCCGTAGGCAGCTCCGGCGTTTGCGCCAGCAGCTGCTGAACGGCCTGAAATCCGCTCGTTTCGTTAAAATCGCCAGGCAGCACCCACCCTGCTTCAACGGTCAAACGGTGCCGGCTCATGGCGTTCAGAAAAGCCTGATATTTGGACGGGCCCGCATAGCGCTTCATGTCTCCGTTGATAATGCCGATTCTCGTATGATTCAAACCGACCAGATAATCGACTGCGGCATTGACGCTTTCATCGTAGTCGAAGTTGACGACAATGCGGTTCGGTTCATTGTGTCCCGGCAGGTTTTGATCGAAGATCGCCACCATGAAGCCTTCGGCTATGAGCTGCTCGATAACCGGCTCATCATTGGCCGCGCCTATGAATATGCCGCCGTCGATGCGTCTCTGAAAGAACGTCTCTTTGATGCGCGACGCCTGCTTCGGGTCCTTCGGATTGCGGATAATATTCGTCAAAACGTAGTAGTCGAACGACGAGGCGTATTCGATAATGCTCACAATCATTAAATTGCTGAGTATGTCTCCCGCCACATGGCCGGATTCGATGAAAAACAAGCCGATCGTTCTCGTCTTCTTCCCGGCCAGCACCCGGGCCGACAAATTCGGGAAATAATTATGCTGCTCGATGATCTTCATGACTTTGGCGCGCGTCTTCTCGGGCACGTTGGAATAGTTATTAATGACTCTGCTGACTGTGCTCCGGGAAACGCCGGCCAGCTTCGCGATTTCTTCGCTATTGGTTTCCGTCTTTTTCAATGACTATTGCCTCGCTTTCATAAACGCGCGTTTATAGCCCCATTGTACTTCCGCCCCCTCCCACTGTCAACGATACTCCATTGAAAATGGCCCCATTTTGGCTTATGCTAACTTGTATCGCACACTAAGGAGCCTGAATACTTATGATGGATTATCCAACTTTGCACATGCTCTTGTTTCTTATTGTCGTCGGCTTTCTCGCCGCTTTCATCGATTCCGTCGTCGGCGGCGGCGGATTGATCTCCCTGCCTGCCCTGCTCTTCGCCGGGCTTCCTCCCGTTTTTGGCCTCGGAACCAACAAATTGGGCGGCACGATGTCCTCTCTGGCGAGCACAGGCTCTTTTTTATTGTCCAAAAAGATTAATATGCGGCTATCGCTATCGCTATTCCCGCTCTCTTTTGTCGGCGCCATATTAGGCAGCTATACCGTCAAGCAAATTCCGTCCGACTTTTTAAAACCGCTTGTCGTCGGCATGCTCGTTGCCGTAACGCTGTACACGCTCTTCAAAAAAAATTGGGGCGCCGCCTCGACATTCGCCGGGCTGACGCCGAAAACAACGCTGCTGCTCACTGCCGGGGCTTTCGTCATCGGCTTTTACGACGGTTTTTTCGGTCCGGGCACAGGATCGTTCCTGATCTTCCTGTTCCTGATGGTCGGCTTTGATTTCGTCGGCGCGTCCGCGAACGCCAAAGTGCTGAACCTGGCCAGCAATATCGCGAGCCTGGGCACCTTTTTCCTGATGAAATCCGTCAATATTTATTACGGGCTGCCTATGGGGATCGCCATGATCGCAGGAGCGCTCGTTGGCTCCCAGGTGGCCATTCGCAAGGGCAGCACTTTCGTCAAGCCGCTGTTCGTGCTGGTTACGGTACTGCTGATCGGCAAGCAGGTCTGGTCGCTCGTATTTCATGTCTAGTTTTGCCAGAATAAAAGTGAGATGAGGTCGCCTATTTATATGAAAATATTAGTATTGGCCGAAAAGCCCAGCGTAGCGAAGGAAATCGCCCGCGTGCTCGGCTGCAATCAAAAGCACAAACACCACCATGAAGGTCCCAAATACGTCGTAACGTGGGCGCTCGGACATTTGGTCACGCTCGCAGAGCCTGACGACTACGATCCGCGCTATAAAACGTGGAACCTGGAAGACCTGCCCATTATACCCGAGCGCATGAAGCTCAAGGTCATCAAGGAAACGTCGCACCAATACCGTGCGATCGAGCAGCTGAGCAAGCGGCCGGACCTCGCGGAGATGGTCATCGCCACCGACGCGGGGCGCGAAGGCGAGCTCGTCGCCCGCTGGATTATGGAGCTGATCCGTTGGAAAAAGCCGTTCAAGCGGCTTTGGATTTCGTCGCAGACGGATCAGGCGATCCGCGAGGGCTTCGCCCGGCTGAAGCCCGGCACCGACTACAACCGGCTGTACCAATCAGCCGTGTGCCGTTCGGAGGCCGATTGGCTGATCGGCCTCAATGTGACCCGGGCGTTGACGAGCAAGTTCAACGCCTCTTTGTCGGCCGGCCGCGTGCAGACGCCGACGCTCGCGACGCTGATGCGCCGCGAAACGGAGATTCGCGAGTTCCGCTCCGTCGATTACTGGCTGATCGAGGCCGATTTCGGCTCTTTCCGCGCGCTGTGGAGGGATCCGAAGACCGGCGATACGCGCATTTTTGACCGCGAGCGGGCGGACGCGCTGAAAGCGAAACTGCAGGGCCAGAAGGCGAAAATCGCCGCTGTCCAGCAGACCGAGAAGCAGATTCCGCATCCGCTCGCGTACGATTTGACGGAATTGCAGCGCGACGCCAACCGCAAATTCGGCTTTTCCGCCAAGCAGACTTCGAATGTGCTGCAAAGGCTGTACGAGCAGTACAAAATCGTCACTTATCCGCGGACGGACTCGCGTTACTTGACTTCCGACATGGCCGCTACGCTGCCGGGAAGGCTTAAGGGAACCGCCATCGGCCCGTATGCCGCTCTGGCCGCCCCGTTTATCCGGAAGCCGCTGAAAATAACGAAACGGATCGTCGACGACAGCAAGGTCAGCGACCATCACGCGATCATTCCTACCGGAGAAGCGGTCTCGCTGGCGGCGCTGAGCGCGGACGAAAGGCGTCTCTACGACCTGATCGTGCGAAGATTTCTGGCGCTGTTCCACGAGCCGTGCAAATATGACGAAACCCGGCTGACTCTGGAAATCGCCGGCGAGAAGCTGTATGCTTCGGGTAAAGTCATCAAGCAGGCGGGCTGGAAAGAAGTGTACGGCGCAGCGGACTTCTCCGACCCGGACCGCGATGACGCCGGGGCCGAGGAGGAGACGGCCCAACTGCTGCCGCAGGTCAAATCCGGCGACGTACTGGACGTCAGGAGCAGCCGCCAGCTCGCCAGGCAGACGAAGCCGCCCGGCCGCTACACGGAAGCTGCGCTGCTGTCGCAGATGGAAAAGCACAATCTCGGAACGCCCGCCACGCGGGCCGATATTATCGAAAAGCTGGTGTCCTCGGACACCATCGAACGCCAAGGCTCGCTCCTGCTGCCGACGGGCAAAGGAGTCCAATTGATCGAGCTCGCCTCCGAAGAGCTGCGCTCCCCCGAACTGACCGCCGGGTGGGAGCTGGAGCTGGAGCGGATCGCCAAAGGCCAGGGCAGCATGGACCAGTTCCTGAGCGGCATTCGCGCCAAAGCTGCCGAACTGGTCGGCGAAATCAAGCGGAGCTCCGCGGCTTACAAGCCGCACAATCTTACGCACAGCAAATGTCCCGATTGCGGCGAGCTGCTGCAGGAAATCAAGGGCAAACGCGGGCGATATCTCGCCTGTTCCAGCCGGGAATGCTCCTACAGGCGCGAGGCTGACGGGCAGTTGTCCAACCGGCGCTGCCCGCAGTGCCACAAAAAGATGGAAATTCATACGGGCAAGGCCGGAAAATATTTTCAATGCCGCCCCTGCAACGTGGTCGAGAAGCTGGAGAACGAAAACGGCGGCGGTGGCGGCGGCCGGCGGGCAGCGGCCAAGGCGAACCGCCAGCTGATCGAGCAGTACTCCGACAATTCGGGCGTAGGCAACAGCCTCGCCGATAAACTCCGGGCCGCCCTGCAGCAGCAAAACGGGGATTAAGGCAAAATAAAAAACCTCCAAACTCCACTCGCTTCAGTGGTTTTGGAGGTTTTTCATTGGATGACGGTTAAACGGCTCTACACGATTTCACCGACTTGGCGGACTTGCCCGAGCCCCTGACAGCCGTCTCGAGTTCTTCCACGGTGGTAATCCCCAAGCTGATCAGTGCTGCCCCGGCTTCCATGTGGAGACCGGCCAGAATATGCATACTGGAGTTCGGCACCAGCGAACTTTTAAATTCATGGAACAAAACGGCATTGTAATTTTTCAAAACCGTCATAAACTCAACGGTCGGAGGTACGAAGGAACGAAGCCCCGAAACTTTCCAGAAAAAGTCTCTGACATGATGAATATCTGTTCCCGTACGATTCAATTTGCGAATCATTTGGAAAAATTCATCAACTAACTCCTGTCTTGCGGCTGACATGAAATCCTCTCCCATTTCGGTCGTTCTTTCGACAAATATATAGTCCTATATAATCATAGCACATGTAGTTCGAAAGTTCTATTCAGTTTCGATATAAATCCGCTCTTATTTTATCTTATATTTTTTACTATAATTAGCTAGACATATATTTGATTATGGAGGCCATAGCGCATGACTTCACTTCCACTTTCGCAAATCAATTTCAGAGATCCTTTTATTTTGCCCGTTCCGCAGGAAGGCGTTTATTACTTGTACGGAACCGCCGGCCTTACCGCTTGGTCGGGAAAGCCGCACGGCTTCGATGTTTACACCAGCTCCGACCTTGTTCATTGGGACGGGCCGAAGGCCGTTTTCCGCCCGGACGAAAGCTTCTGGTCCGATCATCATTACTGGGCCCCTGAAGTTCATATTTACGAGGGGCGCTTTTATATGTTCGCCTCGTTCAAAGCCGAAGGCCGGTGCCGCGCTACGCAAATTCTCGTATCGGACAGCCCGGAGGGGCCTTTTGTACCACATGGGACAGATCCGGTGACGCCGGAGGACTGGGAATGTTTGGACGGGACTTTATTCCTGGATGAGCAGCGCGCGCCTTGGATGATTTTTTGCAGGGAATGGCTGCAGGTTACGGACGGAGAAATGTATGCCGTAAGGCTGAAAGAGGATTTGACGGGAACTGTAGGCGAGCCTATGCTGCTGTTCCGCGCCTCGGAGGCGCCATGGTCGGTCGGCGGCAAGGAGGGGCAATACGTGACGGACGGCCCTTTCCTCTACCGGATGAAAGACGGAGAGCTTGTCATGCTCTGGTCGAGCGGAGGCCGCCAAGGCTACGCGATGGGTCTCGCCCGGTCGCAGTCCGGGCTCGTTACGGGCCCATGGGTGCACGACGCAGCGCCCGTATTCGGCGAGGATGGCGGCCACGGCATGCTGTTCCGCGATTTTGCGGGCAGGCTGCTGCTCACCATCCACGCCCCGAACGTGAACCCCGAGGAGCGCCCGATCATCCTCGAGCTGGAAGAGCGCGACGGCACCTTGGCGCCGCTGCGCCGGGTGTAAAGTCAGGCGGAGCGATCGCCAAAGCGCCTGCCCGCGCAAGCTGAAGCAAAAGACCCCCCATTTCCACTCGCAACGTGGAGAAGGGGGGTCTTTTATTGGTTGAAATCACTCTTGTAATTTCTCTTAGGCCTTATTCTCTAAAGTATGACTCTAATTATTTTGAGTCAAATAGTTATGTCTACTTAATAGCAACTCATAAAAATAATCAAACGCTTCATTTTCATTATCTATTTCCTTGATGATATAATGACCTCCACGTTCCCTTGTCTCATAAATTTTCCACATACCTTTATCAAAGACACAGCCCATTACAAGCGGTTCATCTGTTATGCTATCAAGTACCATGATATACTCACCAATATTGATTTTTTCAGACTCCAGTTTCATTAGAAGCTCTTCCTTAGTCATTACAAACACCCCTAATATTTTGGTATAATCCCCATTCTCTCCAGTATTTCTCCATTCAACGGTGTTACAATTTGCTCTGCCCCACCATTCATTAATACCTCACCTGTAGAGCTACTAGTCCATGGTGCAGCAGTGCCTTTCAATCCATAAGTTGCATCCACATTTCCAACGGCTTGTTTTACATTTTCCTGGAGACTTGTGTATTGTGCCTTAAATCTGTCAAACTCAATATTAGAAACAGGCTTCTTTTCATTTGCACTTACAATTCGATTCAACTCTTCAAGATTTCCACTCTTGATAGCATCAATGGCATCAAAATACGAATCCTTTAAGAAAGTTCCTTCATGCCTTGCTGTTAAATTTTCCACATAAGGAATTGCACGTTGATCATAAGTGAATGGTACACCGTTATTAGGTAAAGTAGTGAAATTCTCCCCAGCCTTCCCCCCAACTCTATCCCATTGTTCTGGCAAAGGATTTTTTCTGTTGATAGATTGGATTGAATCTTCTACAAATCCCAGATTATCTGGCCAATCTACAATCATTCTGCCGTTTGGTCCAAATCCTTCAGGCTTCAGGAATTTCATGTCAGAGACAACTGTAACATCACCTTTAACTTCTAACGCAGCATACGCTTCATGAATCTTTTCAAACTTCTGTTCAGCAGTTAAATCCGTTCGTTTTCCTATTTCACTGATATATTCAAAGTATTCCCCTACATTTTTAAATTTAAGATTTCCTCGTCCCTCACCCTCTGGCAGCTTCTCATTTGGTCTCTCATGTGGCTTCTCAGGCGGTTTGATCGTTTACGGAGGAGTTCCCTGGTCTGCTTCGCCGATTCCTCTGGCCGTATTCCCTAAAGCAGGCTTCCCCTTCGAAATAAGCGCCGATGTCCCTCCCGTGATCATGGAAGCCAGCCCAAAGCTCGCCATCCAATGCTCCTTGGAGAGCGCTTCTTTCGGATCCAATGCCTCCTTGACCGTTTCGACGGCCCCCATGCTCAGCCAATTGGCAAAATCGTAGGGAGAATCCATCATTTTGTTTGCCCTATTTTGTAGACCGTCGTTGATGCCTTTTGGAATACCCATGGTTACATAATTCAAAAAATCAGCAGGGGAGTCCAGGGAGTGGGCGGCGCGTTCTTCGAATCCTTTTATCATGTCCTTCCCGATTTCCTGGAAGCTATCCAGCGATTTCGTGACAAAAGTGCTCGGGACCTCCAAATAATCCATCAACTTGGCGCTCTTATTCACCATTGTCGCGTAGGCTTCTAAGGCTGTCAATCCCAGTTCCTTGAAGTTGGATTGCTTCCCGGCGGCTTGGCCGCTGCCAAATAACGCCGACATCAACCTTGCGGTGTTGCTAATCGGAGAAAGAAAACTAAACCCTTTGTTGACGGCATTCTTCACAAAAGAAAGAGCGCCGCTCATGCTGAACCCCTTGCTCTTCCCGTCCGCCTCATCGAATTGATTCGCTTTTTTCGTGGTGAAGTCCTGGATTTGCTGCAGTTCGTAGCGCAGTTCTTGCAGCATCCGGTCAATCGATTGGTAGCCGCTATCCACATCGGACCGATGCCGGCTGGACATCGCAAGCCCGTTCATTGCGCTGCGGAGCTGGCTTTGGATGCGCTCCAGCGTCCCGATGGTCGTGCGAAGCTCGCTGGCCGTCGCTCGCAGCGTCGACGTGTCTACACATATTTGCACCTGGCTTCCTCCTCGCATTACACTACTTGCCGCAAAACAAAAAACCAACTGCTGTTGGCGGCCCGGCTGCCGTTTCCTGAGGATGTCTGACGACTTGCACCCCATAGAAGTAGACCCGTGGCTTTGCGTCCCTGTCTTTCGGTCAGGTTTGCCTTTTCAATTTCACTTGGTTATTAGGTATTTAAAACTATGAAAATAGTACATTAGTTTCAATACAAGTTCCATATCAACCCATAATCTAACATATTTCCACAAAAAAGTTTTTACGCGGGTGATCCATGGGTTATACGTATTAGGCTTAGAGGAACTGGAGAAGCGACAATGTTCGGCACAACCGTGCTCTCCATCTCGCACCTGTCCTGGTGCGGGGGATGCCGCTGCATGGCGGACGGTCATGAGGCGGTTTGACAAACCAGGACAGGAGAAAACCTGCAAAAGTGCAGGTTTTTCCTGCGGAAAAGCTTCATTTTGGCAAATGCCTGCGAAAGTGCAGGAATTTCCGGCGAAAATGAGCCCGAGCCCACGCACGAAGTGAAAAAACTGCACAATTGCAGGAATTGTTCGCGTCCAGCGGATTAAGGGTGCAAATTGATGTATATTTGCAGGTTTTCTTCGCACCACACCACACCGCACCGGCAGCACCACCATCGCCAGGAAGATTGTGGCTATCGGCTCTGAGCACGCCCTTAAGGCATGCTCCGTCGCTCCCTCCTCTATGTTCCAACCGCCGGGGCAGCACCCTGCTCCTTCGGCTGGGCTATGCCGCGTTTCCAACGGCGCCAAGCCAATACGGCCCGGAACGTTTCGTCGACCATATAGGCGGCAAAAATGCCGTAGATCCCCCAGCCAGCCGTAATCCCGAACAAATATGCGCCGCCGGTTGTCGTCAGCCACATACCCAGCACGCTGATGACAGCCACAAACCTGGCATGGCCGACGACATTCAAAGCGTTGGTCAGACAGAAGGTCCAGATGCGCAGCGGCTGCCACACAAGGCAAAATGTGAAAACAGGCAGCGCAGCCGCAATCACCTCTTGATCCCGGGTGAACCACCCCAAAGCTGTGCGCGCGAAGTACCAGGCGAGCAGAGCGGCGCAGAGCGTTGCGGCCATACCGGCTCTGGCGCCCAGGTAAGGGCTGCGTCTCACAAGGTCATGCCGCCCGGCTCCGAACAATTGTCCCACTTGAATGGACACGGCAGCGCCGACAGCGGAACCGATAACCCACGGAAACTGCTGAATCACGTTCAAATACGTGAAGGAGGCAAGCTGCGTCTCACCAAGCGAGGACACAATGGAAAGCACAACAACCTGCGACAATCCCCAGGATACCGATGTAAAAATCGAAGGCACGCCAATCGACAGCATTTCCCTCATTAACGGTCTGTCATAGCCTTTCCAGTCCAGCCGGCGCATACCGTGCCTGAATGCCTGATACAGCAGCCACATGCAGCATAGCAATGCAGCGGAACGGCTTGCCAGAGTCGAGATCGACACGCCCAGAATGCCGAGCGTCGGAAAGCCGAGCAAACCGAATATCAATACGGAATTCGACGCCGCATGGATCAGATTCATACCGATGGAAACGACCATCGGCCCCCGCGTGTTCCCCGTGCTGCGGATGAAAGACGAGATGCTGAGGTGGAGCACCGTCACGAACATCCCGGCGCCGACGATTCTTAGGTACGTAACGGCGTAATCGTGCACTTCGCCGGGGGCGTTCATCAGCCGAACGATAGGTTCCGCCAACATGCAGAGGAGCATGCTGAGCGCCAGACCGCCGGTGAGGTTTATTTTGATCGCCATAAATGCCGTCCTGCGCGCCTCAGCGGTTTTTCCCGCTCCCCATTTCCGGGCGACTACGACACCCGCTCCTGAATTGATAAGAAAAAATACCGTCATTATGGATTGAATAACTTGATTGGAAAGCCCAACCGCCGAAACCGCGTTATCCCCGATACTACTGACCATCAGCGAATCGACGGTTCCCATCAAAAACTGAAGAAGCATTTCGACCGCGATCGGCCAGGATAAGCTCCACAGCGAAATTCGTTTGAGATCTAGTTGCGATTGCTCCATAGGTGAAAATAGCCCTCCGTCTACCCCTTGGCAACCGTTAGGCAAACCTCCGGGATGAGGCGAACGGAGCGGATTTGGGCTACTTCCTGGCCGACGAACGTCTGCTGGATGGCCATGGCCGAATCGCTGGTTACGATTGTCCCCCGGCGGGCCGGAACGACGACTACGTCAAGCGGCTGAGCATGCAGCTGCGCTTCCAGGCGGGTCAATCCAAGCTCCCATGCATCGCCGTTCCAGAAATGGTCGCCGACAAGCTTGCCGCCTATAAAAGCGCTGCCGATGTCGCCTTCGTATTCGACGGACAGGAACCATTCATGCAGGTTAGGCAGACTCCATGCAGATTCGGGAATTCGCACCACCGCTTTGCGGCCGCCGATCAACTGCACCTCCGCTTCCAGCCGATTCGGCGGAAGCTCCAGGCGGTAGCGTGCGAATCCCGCTTCCGCCTCCCCTGTCGGCGTCAGCGTTCCCGCGCCGGCAGAGCAGGAAAGTGTCAGCCGTTCCGCTGCAAACACGCCGAATTCAACAGTTCCCCCGTCACGGTGAAACAGTCGAAGCTGATCGTCAAGCACGGCGACCGGGCTTTCCGACAAAATCAATCTGTGCTCGCCCCAGACGCTCACGTCATACAACCGCAGCGACTGCTCATGGGTGAGCAGCCTGATCTGCACGGCGGTTCCGTCCGTTTTTTTCAAACGGATCACGCCCTGGCCGTCCGGACCAAACCGAACTAACGTCCGCGCCCCCGCACGCTGCACCGAGCCGCCATCGGATTCCACGCCCGCCAAATCCGGACCGGCGAAAGCAAACTCCGCCTCCATGCCTTCAGGCGTGAAGAAGAAATAAACGGTCTCATCTCCCGCCCCGATTTTCGTAAGCGGCTGAGCGGTCGCATATTTCAAAAGAATGCCGTCCAGGTCCAAATGAAAAGGAAGCATAGCCGAAACGTTCCGCCGTAGCGTGAATCCGCCCGATTCGGGTACCCGCAGCGTCTCGCCGTCCAGCTCCAGCGCAATCGACACGTCGTGATGATCTTTCATCTCCACATGATCCTGAAAGTTGTTCAGGAACAAATACCCCGCTCCGTCGCGCGCGCGGGCCGCATAACGCACATGCTCCGTATCGGCCGGGGTCAGCAGCGCGGCATTGTCCGGCAGCACTGTGGCCGTATCGCAGAGCGTTTCGCCGAAGCTGCGCAGGAAGGTGAACAGCCCCTTCAGCCTGCGGTACGACTCGCGGACTTGACCGAATTCGCCGATCGGCGCCTGATAGTCATAGGATATTTTCGGACACGTTTTCTCGTTCATGTAAGCATGTTTGCCTACGGGCTGGGTACCGCCATGGAAGACGTAGTAGCCGATAAAATTGCAGCCTCCGGCGATTTTTTGCAGCGTCATCGCCTGCACGCTCTCCGGCTCCACCTGAAACCGCGCCAAATACCAGGCCTGCATTCCTCCGCCCATCTCGCAGCAGGCATAGGGATAGTTTTCCGGCTCGTAAGGCGGCTCAAACCCGTGAGCCTGGCGCGCATTGTTATGATAGTCCGCAAACAAAAACTCGGTCGTCGGCGGCTGCTCAGGCTGATTTTCGTTGACATTCCAGGGCGTGTACGCATAACCTCCATAGAGTGGCAGCACTTCGTCCTCCAGCACAGGCGCCCCGCCCCAACCGGTAGACGTATAAATCGGCGCAACCAATCCAGCTTCCAAAGCGAGCCGCTTCAATTCCCTCATATGCTCCGCCCCGTCCTCGCCGGCCGGTACGAATTCGTTGCTCTGCCCGTTCGTATGCTCCCAAGGCGCGCCTGCATGCATATATTCATTTTCCAGCTGGATGCCGATAACCGGACCGCCGTCCTTGAACATCAGGCCTTCGGCTTGCTTACCGATTTCTTTGTAGAGCCGGGTCACATAAGCCAGATAAGCCCCATCGTTGGAACGGACCTCGAACGGTCTGCCGTACAGCCAATCGGGAATCCCTCCATTGCGGCACTCACCATGGCAAAATGGCCCGACCCGCAAAATCAGATGCAGCCCGTGCTTGCCGCACAATTCAATAAATTTGCGCAGCTGCAAATTGCCGTCCCAGCAAAACCGCCCTTCCTCTTCTTCGTGATGAATCCAAAAAATGTAGGTAGCGACGATATTCACGCCCGCCGCCTTCATTTTTAACAGAGCTTCCTCCCATCCCTCATCGGGATAACGGGAGTAATGAAACTCGCCCGCAATGCCGAAAAACGGCCTGCCGTTCCATTCCATGTAATAATTGGTAAAAGAAATCCGATCCCCTTGCGGGTTTTGACCGCCTAACCGCAGCGTGCCCGGCCGCACTCGCTTCGTTATCCCTTGCAAATTCAAGGCAAGACGCTTGCCGCCTGCTGTGTCCATTCCATCATTCCCTTTCGGTTCCCATGGACGCGTTGCCCGTCCAAATCCGGTTTTCTTCTACTGTATCAGCAATCGCCTGAAATACATACAAGACAAAGTTACGCTTTTCAGGAAAATCCTCAACAGTTTCGTTATTCCGGCTTGCGGGCGATCACAATCGTTGCGGCATGGCAGTGCGGGACCCCGGAGGAATTGCAGTCAAATATGTACTCTTCGACGTACGGCTGCTCCCAATCCGCGTAATGATCCTGCAGTTCGCCGGGTTTGTACAAATATTCGTTCACTCCCCAGTCCGGCGCTATCTCCACATCCGGGTGCTCGTTAAAAGCAAACAAGACGTGCAGCCCGCCCGCTCGGGTATTGGATTTCCACTGGGCAAACTGCTTCAGCCGCCTTTCGGGGCGGATATATTGGAGCGCTCCTATCGAATAAAGAAGATCGACCGGCTGTTCAAGCTGAAAGGTATTGATATCCCCTTCCTGCGTATCCACATGCACCCCCGCTTCCCCGGCAAGCCGGACCGCCTTGGCCAGCCCAGCCGGGGAGGTATCGACGGCCAGCACCCTGTAACCGTGCTGCGCCAAAAATACGCTGTCACGCCCTTCACCCGCCCCCAAATCAACGGCATAGCCGCCATGACCGTAGCGCGGTACCATCAGCGCCATCCGGTTGGGCTCTTTTCCCCAATAATACGATTCTTGCGTGTAAAGCTCCTGAAGCTGTTCTTTGTCCATAAAGCATCCTCTCATACGAAAACATTTTGAGGAGTCTGGCGGGCTGAGTTCACCCTCCAGACTCCGAGCTTGCGCGCGCTGCTCTTATATGCAAAATAGACCTTAACGTTACGTCAAGGTCAAGAGAATTTTCAAAAGCTCGGACGGTTCGCCGACCACATAGTCGGGTCTTCCGCGGCGAAGCAGCACGGGAGCGTCGTAACCCCACGTCACGGCGATTATGGGCACGCCCAGCTTCCTGCAGGCTTCAATATCCCGCAGCTCGTCGCCCACATACGCGATTTGCGAAGGCGAAACCCCCCACCGCTTCAAAATTTTTCGAATCGATTGATGCTTCCCGTCCAAATGCTTCGCCGATACGATCTCGTAGAACGCATGTTCCAGCTTGTTGTTCCGCAAAATCTGGCGGATATTGCTCGTCGAATTGGAAGACAGGATGGAAAGCTTGTGGCCTTCGGCGATAAGTCTGCCGATTACTTCTTTCATACCGGGAACGATATGCAAAAAGCGGATGTTTTCCTGGTAGCGCTGCCTGGCCGTCAAAATAAGCTTCGGAATTTGCAGCACAGGCACCCCCAGCCACTCCACACGTTCGGAAATGGATAGGGAGCGCAGCAGCATTAGATCCAGATTGCGGATTTTACGAAACCGGTGTTCGGCAGCCAGTTCATTATAAAGCTTCACAAGCAAAGCCCTGGAATCGACCAACGTCCCGTCAAAATCAAACAAGATGTGTTTCTTCATCAGCTATAAAATAATAATGGGGCCGGACCTTCCGGCGGCACTTGTCGAACTTGGTTGCTGGCAAATTCTTTGTTCGGGTCCAGCGCATAATGAGGATTGCTGATATCCCGAAGATCTTCCCAGTTGCAGGCGACACCGCCGCCATCGGCATCGCCGGCATGCATTTTGCAGCTGCTGCAAAAATGTTGATGCTGAGCGGCGTCCAGCTTTACAACCTTGTTACGCAGACAGCAATATATTTCGTTGTCGGCATTGCAAATATTGACATGAGTAATTAGAGCCATTGTTCAGCCAACTCCTTGCGGTACAATATGTGTGTAATAGTAAGTGTATCGACATACTATTAAGTGTATGACGGATTTTTGTAAACGGAATAATATTTTTAATGACAGACCGTCTAATTTTGCTACAATGGAATCACCTGATCATATAGTCTGGAGGAAAAACCGTGCAAACCTGGTCGCACTACGCAATTCCGATCCTTGTCGCGGGTTTGATCATTTACCGCCGCACCAAACGAACCATCGGATTTCAAAAATTATCGCGCGGCAGACTCAAGTTCCGGATCGTCATGTTCGGCATTATCGGACTTTTAATTCTATCGCTTGGCTTCGTCCATCCGGTTTATTTCATAGGCGATGCCGTCGGTGTGGCCGCCGGAGCCGCTCTGGGGCTTGCCGCGATCCGCCATACCCGCTTCGAGCACCGCGCCGACGGCTGGTATTACCGGACTCATATATGGATTGAGATCACGGTTTTAGTGCTGTTTTTAGGCCGTATCGCTTACCGGATCGTCGTTATGGCGACAATGCCCAATCCCGGCGCCGCGAACCCCGCCGATCCTTCCCAATTCGCCAAAGATCCGACGACGGCCGGCATTTTCTTTGTCATCGTAACGTATTACATCCTCTTTTTCGGCTATTTGCTTCGTGAGGAAGTAAAACTCGAAAAAGGCCCGCAGCCGAACGGCGAGGATTCCTATATCGAAAACAAATGAGCCTGATTCAACGAAACCGGCCCGCAAGTAAACCAAAAAACGCCTCCAATACCACTATACAAGTGGTGCGAGGCGTTTTTTTTGCGAGAGCGCACCGTTGCGGGGTGCTTGATGATCCGGGGCGCAGGCTGTCGTACGCAAGAGCCAGCGGCAATTATGCCTGGCTACGCGAAGCCAGCGGGCACTTTCGCCTGGCTATGCAGAGCCGGCGACAATTCTGCACGGCTACGCGAAGAAAACCTGCAAAAAAGCAGGTTTTTGCGCATAGATACGCTGGCTACGAAAAATTCCTGCAAATGTGCAGGCTTTTCGCCGCGAATATGGGCTCAGACTCATATTCATCGAAAATTCCTGTACAATCGCAGGCTTTTCGCTAAAACGAGTCACTTTCCCGGAAAAAGCCTGCACTTTTGCAGTTTTTCGGGCTGACTAACCGCTTCGCGAATGGCCGCATCCCAATTTTTGCACCCCTTCCGGCTACCCTAACAAAAATCTCGCGACTCCCCCCACAGTTTGACCATTGCAGTTTTCAGGCTGACTAGCCGCTTCACAAATGGCCGCACCCCAATTTTTGCACCCCTTCCGGCTACCCTAACAAAAGTCTCGCGACTCCCCCCCACAGTTTGACCATTGCAATTTTTCGGGCTGACTAGCTACTTCCCAACCACCTACGCCAAGCCTTTGAGCAGCAAAAGTGCAGCGTCACCTAACTATTCCACAAGGAACTATGCATTCTCATCGTTGCGAGCCGGCGTGCGGGCTTTGGAGACCCACCTTTGCTGCGCAGGATTTCCGCTGCGTTGAACGCAGACCGGTCGGCTTCACCAACGCCGCATTATCGCAGACGTTCGGCTTCTCCTGGCGCTATTTGCCCCCCTACGTGGGATGCCGCATGCCTAAACAGCAATGCCCGGAAATTCCCCATATCAGGTTTGCTGCAAGAAATCATCGCTTTTACACAGGGGGATTTCCCTTCTCCGTTTCAATTTGTAAAAAAATTAACGCATCTTTTACACAATGTGTCTAATGTTTTAGGGTCTCGCAGTTTTTATACTAAATAAGAGAATGATACTGGCAAAAGGGGGATTTTCGATGACTACAGCGAGTGAAGCGGTAAAAATAAAAAATTTTATAGGCGGACGATGGGTAGAGGCGTCTGGCGGGCGTTACGAGGATGTGCCGAATCCGGCGACAGGCGAAATCATTGCGCGCGTGCCCATCTCGACGGAGGAAGATGTGGATTTGGCGGCTCAGGCGGCAAGCAAAGCTTTTGAGTCATGGAAAAAAATAGCCGTACCGCGCCGCGCGAGAATATTGTTCAGCTATCAGCAGCTGCTGGTCCGGCATTGGGAGGAGCTTGCCCGGATTGTGACGATGGAGAACGGCAAAAGCTATGGCGAAGCTTACGGTGAAGTGCAGCGCGGCATCGAATGCGTCGAATTTGCCGCAGGCATCCCGACACTGATGATGGGCAGCCAGCTCCCGGACATCGCCACCGGCGTTGAATCCGGCATGTACCGCTATCCGCTTGGCGTCGTCGGCGGCATTTCCCCTTTCAACTTTCCGATGATGGTGCCTTGCTGGATGTTCCCGCTGGCGATCGCTTGCGGAAATGCTTTCGTGCTCAAGCCGTCCGAACGGACGCCGCTGCTGGCGAACCGCCTGGCCGAGCTGTTCCGGGAAGCGGGGCTGCCCGACGGCGTGCTCAACATTGTGCATGGCGCCCGCGAGGTCGTGAACGGCATGCTCGAACATCCCGACATCAAGGCCATCTCTTTTGTCGGGTCCCAGCCTATCGCCGAGTTTGTATATCAAACAGGAACCGCTCACGGCAAAAGAGTGCAAGCGCTGGCAGGCGCCAAAAACCACTCAATCGTTATGCCAGACGCCGATTTGGACAACGCCGTGACCAACATTGTCAACGCCGCATTCGGCTCCGCCGGCGAACGCTGCATGGCTTGTGCCGTCGTCGTCGCGGTTGGCGATATCGCCGATGAGCTGGCGGAACGACTGCTCCAGGCGGCAAACGCGATTACGATCGGCAGCGGACTTGAAGAGGGTGTTTTCCTCGGCCCCGTCATTCGCGAAGAAAACAAGCAAAGAACGCTTCGTTACATCGAAATCGGCGAACAGGAAGGCGCCGCGCTGACGAGGGACGGCAGGCAGGATAGCGCTGCCCGGGGTCGGGGATTTTTCGTCGGCCCGACGATTTTCGATCATGTGCGGCCTGACATGACGATTTGGAAGGATGAAATCTTCGCTCCGGTGCTATCTATCGTCCGGGCCAAAGATTTGACCGAAGCGATCGAAATCAGCAACCGCTCGGAATTCGCCAATGGCGCCTGCCTCTACACGGACAGCGCCAAAGCCGTGCGCCAGTTCCGGGAAGATATCGACGCAGGGATGCTCGGCATCAATCTGGGAGTACCTGCGCCGATGGCTTTCTTCCCCTTCTCCGGCTACAAAAAGTCGTTCTACGGCGATCTGCACGCAAACGGCCGTGACGGCGTCGAATTTTACACCCGCAAAAAAATGGTGACCGCCCGATACTAAAAAACGGAAATCGGCACTCCCCTCATTCACGCTTCGGCCTCCTCAGCCGCTTCCGCCTTGGCGAACTGCGTGCGGTACAGGCGCGCATACAGCCCCTCCAGCGCCAGCAGCTCGCTGTGCGTGCCCCGCTCCACGACGCTGCCCGCCTCGATCACCAGAATGTGATCGGCGGCCAGCACCGTGGAGAGGCGGTGCGCGATCACGAGCGTCGTGCGCCCCTGCATCAGCTCCTCGAGCGCGGCCTGCACATAGGACTCGGACTCCGAGTCCAGGTGCGAGGTCGCTTCATCGAGGATCAGGATGCGCGGGCGCTTCAAAATCGCGCGGGCGATGGCGATCCGCTGCCGTTCGCCGCCGGAGAGCCTGTGGCCGCGCTCGCCCACCCTCGTGTCGTACCCTTGGGGCAGCGACACGATGAAGTCGTGAATGTAGGCCTGGCGGCACGCGGCCTCCATTTCCTCTTGCGTTGCGTCCGCCTTCGCAAACAGCAGGTTCTCGCGAATCGTCGCGTGAAACAGGAACGATTCCTGCGTCACGTACGCGATGCCGCTGCGCAGCGAAGCAAGCTGAACGCCGCGTACGTTCACGCCGTCAACCTCGACGGAGCCCTCCGTCGGGTCGTACAGCCGCGCGATCATGCCGATCAGCGTCGATTTGCCCGCGCCGCTCGGCCCGACGAGCGCGATCATCTCCCCTGGCTGCGCCTCGAACGAGACGCCGCGCAGCGCGTACTGCCCAGGCTTATAAGCAAAAGACACCTGCTTATAAGCCACATGCCCGCGGATCGGCGGCAGCGGCCGCGCATCCGGGCTTTCGAGGACATCGGGCTCCATGTCCTCGTATTCAAAAATGCGCTGGAACACGCCCAGCGCGGTCGCGACCTCCACCTGCAGGTTCAGCAGCGTGCCCACGGGCATGTACAGGCGGCCCAAATACGCCGCGAAAGCGACGATGCCGCCGATCGTCATGCTTCCGGTAATGACCGAATAGCCGCCGTACAAATAAATGATCGCCGTGCCCAGCGGCCCCAGCGTGCCCGTCGCCATGTTGAACCAGCGGCCGACGAGGTTCAGCCGCAGCTCCAGGTCCATGACCTTCTGGTTCATGGACCGGTACTCCGCTTCCTGCTCCCGCTCCCTGCCGAAAATGCGCGTCAGCAGCGCCCCGGAGATGCCGAAGCTTTCGCTCAACTGCGAGGCGATGTCCCCTCGCACCTTTTGCGTCTCCAAGCGGAGCTGCTTGCGCATTTTGGACACTTTTCGCACCGGCAGCACGAACAGCGGTAAAATAAGCAGCGACACGATCGCCAGCTTCCAATCGAGGGCAAACAAGATGACGACCGTCGTCCCGACGATGACGATGTGCGTAATGGAAGATACGACCAGCGAAGTGACGACGTTTTGAATCGCCTGGACGTCGCCTGTCAGCCGCTGTACGATTTCGCCGGACTTGGCGTCCGTGAAGAAGGACATCGATTGCCGCTGCAAATTGCGATAGAGCGACTGCCCCAGGTCCCGCATCACCCCTTGGGTCACTTTCGTATTCAAATGATTTTGCCATACCCCCAGCACGCCGCTTCCGACCGGGAGCGCAATCATGAGCAGCGCCATTTCCGCGAGCAGCCGCAAACTGCCCTGCGGAATCGCTTTGTCGATAATTTCCCGCATGACGAGCGGAGGGATCAGCCCGATGACGGCCGACAGCAGCGCCAGCAGCAAAATGACGGCCAACTGCCCCCCATATCCGCGAAAAAGCCGCAAAATACGGCGCAGCGACACATCTTTCAAACTGGCTTTGTCCGCTCTCCCCTTTTTCTCCAAATGATGGCTTACGCCTTCGCCAAATCCGTTCCTCACCTGTCCTCACTCCGATCCGGTTTCAAACATTGTTATGATTCGCGCGGCGGCGGAACTGCCCGCAATATCGCATCCGCCACTTCCTCCGCCATTCGGAGCACGCTGTACAGCGAGGTCGTCTGGAGGATCGCATACTGCTTCGGCCCCTCCGCGTTGACAATCGCCGCTATCGTGAAATCCCCTACCTGCGGAAGCGCCTTGCCCACCGATTTGCCGGGAACGATCGGCTGATTCGATACTTGATACAAGCCCACGGACTCCCTCCGGCCCAGGCATGCATCGATCGCAATGACGCTGCAGCCTTGCGGTATTTCCCGCAGCCGCTCAACCAGATTGCTTGCGTCGCATGGCGCCGCCAGCGTGCCGATCACATGCGGATAGCCCGCCTGCTCCAGCCGTGAGCCGACCAACGGCCCCAGCGCATCTCCCGTCGAACGATCGGTTCCGATACATACAAAAGCGAGAGTCTGCGGCTCCAGCCCGCACTCCCCGGCGATTTTTTGCAAAAAGGGGGCGAGTTCTTCTCCCTTTATTTTTTTCCAATAACGGTCCTCACGCACGACCGGCTCCTGTTTCATGGTCTCATTGCCCCCCGCTCTTTCCGAATGGTATAATGCAGTCAATTTCTATTCTTCCACATGGAGGTACACCATGTCCATACTTGGGTTTGCCGCTTCCCTGACCGTTCTGTACTGGCTGGCGATGAGCGCGGTCGTGCTCAGAGGCCTGAAACTGCTGCATACGCTTCCCCGTGGCGCCGCTCTTCCGGACAAGCCCCCGCTAGTATCGGTCATCATCGCGGCCAAAGAAGAAGAAGGCACCATCATGGAGACGGTCAGGCATCTGCTGTCGCAAAATTACCCGCGGCTTGAAATCATCGCCGTCAACGACCGCTCCAAAGACGCCACCGGCGTCCGGCTCGAAGAGCTGCGCGCATGGTCGGAGCGGAAAAGCGGCATTTCCGTCCCGCTGCGCATCATTCACATCACACAGCTGCCCGAAGGCTGGCTGGGCAAAAATCACGCCCTCTATCAAGGCTATTTGCAAGCGAGAGGGCAATATTTGCTGTTTACCGATGCCGACATTCTTTTTTCGCCAACCGCCGTCTCCGACGCTGTCGCTTATATGAAGCGGCACGGCGTCGAGCATCTGACCCTTGCCCCGAACATGATCGCGCGTCATACTCTGCTGCGGGGATTCGTTCATTTCTTTTTCTTTTCGTTCTCGCTGTTCGTCCGCCCCTGGAATGCGAACCGGGACGATACGAGACGCCATGGCATGGGAATCGGCGCCTTTAATATGGTGAGCCGTCAGGCGTACGAGGCCGTCGGCACCCATAAAGCGATTGCGCTCAGACCCGACGACGATCTTCAGTTAGGCGTTCAGCTGAAAGGAGCCGGATTCAAGCAGCGCGTTTTATCGGCCAGGCATACGCTTCAGGTAGAGTGGTACCCGACGCTGCGCGATGCGGTGAAAGGGCTTGAGAAAAATCTTTTTTCCGGCTTCGGTTACAACTTGTCGTTCGCGCTGCTGGCCTGCATCGGGCAGCTGCTGTTTTTTATTTTCCCATGGATCGGCATGCTCCTCACCGGAATCTGGCCCGCCGCCGCATATGCCCTGTGCGTAATCCTGCAAATCGTGCTGTACCGGAAGCTGATGTTCGGCTTGATGGGTGAGCGCGGCAAAGAAGCTTACCTGCTCCCCGTCAGCGCTGCGCTGCTGCTGTATACGATCATCCGGTCGGTCGGGCTGACGTTCAAGCAGGGCGGCATCTACTGGAGAGGAACATTTTACCCGCTCAGCGAACTTAAAAAGAAAAGAAGCTCAGGGCAGAATTGACTTCCTTGACGATTTGCTTCTTCTCCACCGGATGAACGGCTAACGTTCTGCCATTGCCGCCCGTATCTTCTAATCCATACACAGGGGTCAAGCCTTTTGCTGTTTACTTCTTGACGAACTTCATCAGGTCATCGAAGCTGCTTAGTTTGTTTTCGATTTGACTTTCATCCAGTTTCGTATTCCAACATGACGGGATATCGAATAGGGGCAACCTCAGTTCGAGCGTTAATCTTTCGGTTCGCAATAGGACGCAAGCCTCTCTATTTTATTCCTGTCATGTTGTCCATTTTTTAATAGTGCTGCTGTAAAATCACGTTCGTTCGTTATTAGTTTGACTCCATCCTGTCATGGCTAATTGAAGATGAAGCAGATTTTCCCGTTGTTCCATTTCCAGTTTAAAAATGCTCATAAGCAGGTCTTCTATAACAATGCCTTTTATACTTCCTTTTTGTTCCCTTACAAACTCAAGGACTAATTTCTTGCAAGATTCACACACTTCTATCATTCCGAGCAAGCTTTTTTCTTCTTGTTCATAGGCGGCATATTGATTTCTCATATCGCCCACCGCTTAAATAATGGCTTGGTGCTCGCCAATAGATTCAACTTGAAGCTGATACGCCAATTCGGATAATGACCATGTAGGAAATAGCTCCAACAAGCCGTTAATATCGCCGCGCCATAGACGGTTGGTGTTCAAAACGACTACAGCATGAACAGGTTGAATAGCGATGAGGTAAAGCATGTCTTGGAAACCATGCCGATCAACCTCCAAAGTATCCTCATCTACTTTTGCGCCGCTGATACCTTCATCACTGAATACATGCAGCAGGTTCCAGCCTTGCTGCTGGCAATAGGATTCAATTTCTTCTTGCTGGTAAGATAAATTGTAACCACCCTTGGCTTGTCCTGCTGTGGACACTCGAATATAGCCGATTACGTTCATTGTAGTTGCCCTCCGTTACAGAAATTCAGATTACTGTCACGCTTCTAAAATTCTTACGCACTCTTTTCTTGATATTGCAAAACTGGTAAACTTACGTTGTTCAGTATCAATATAGTACTACCTTTTAAGGTGACTTAAAGTCACATATCATACTTTGATTATATAGTGACATATAGTCACAAGTCAAGGAGCTATTCTTATGTTTAATCGAGAAATATTTGCGGCTCGTTTAAAAAATTTACGACTTATGAAATCAATCTCACAGCAAGATATTGCCGATTTCTTAGATGTTGACAGAACTATCGTAAGTCATTGGGAAAGAGGAACGCGAATCCCTAGTTTAGAAATTGCTTACGCACTGGCAGATTATTTTGATGTAAGCCTTGACTACCTTGTTGGACGTTCTGACATTTCTCCCCACCGCGTCTAAAGCATCTATGCGGCTCTTAGAGCCATGTTATCGGGCGATATACCCCGATTACCCTAGTCATGGAAACTCCTGTAAAATCCTTCTGTGCGGTTTCACAGCCATCAGGAGAGCCGCCCAACGGGGCGGGAGGGAGCGGCGGCGGAACTCTATCTTTGTGACCGCCCTCCTATAAATGGTCGTGCTGTCTACGCTAGAAGTTGCGATATTTGTTCCTCCCATCGTCCCTTTCGGGGCAGCGTATTCTACAGTTGCATTAGATTTTGAAAATCATGTGAGAAAACGAAGACAACAAAAAACAGGTCAATCATGGTGGTATCTCACCATAATCGACCTGTTCTACGTAACGCTTCAGCGTTAATTAGGTTATACTTTTCAAGCATTACTGTACGTACAAATGAAATAGCTAAATCTATATACGGGTATTACATGGATTAAGTCTGTTATTGGTTGAATGATGAGTTCATTCGGCACTGGGTAGCCCCATATGATAAACTAGAGAACTGGGATTTCTATGTCATCACCAGGCGACTTCTCGAAGAAGACATCAGGATTACTAGGGTTTGACTTTCTTAGCTTAAAGGCTTGTACTTTTGTTAATGGAGGAGTAAAAGAAATTGACTTATTAGAGAAGTCATTATCAAATATTTTTTCATACAACTTTGAGATGAACTCTTTCCATTCACTCAAAGTTGAGACAACGACCACGTCTTTTGATTCGAGTAGACGATAGCCATCTGCATGATAAAACATTAGCAGACCTGTTCCAAAATCACAATTTTCATTGCTTAATATAGCGTTCGGAACTTCAAAGCCACTATTCCAATTATAGTTGGCGGCATATACATGAAGATACAGAGGATTCTTCATATTTTTGATTTCTACAATAATGCTTTCACTATCTTCACTATATAACAGGTCCTTCAGCTTCTGTAGTTCTTCGTTATTCATTGCAAACACACCATCCTTTCATAAAATCGGATTACTCCATCAATTGACTCAATTTCCGTTCCCAAAGTTCCACAGAAGCACCTTGGTTTGGATAAAGAGGCAATCCTTTTTCTTGGAGGTATCTGAGATTCTTCTGTAATGCATAGACTTGCTTTTGCAAGACATCAACACTTTGGTTTATGTCCATACGATTTAATGCCCCTTCTACAACTTCATTATAAACAGAATGATAGCCTTGGTGTCTAGCCATCGTACTAATGTCATTATCAGGTATTCTCAGGAATACTCCATTATTAGCATTATCAAAATCCATCCCTATTTTCTGAATAACTGGATGTGATTTCATTTCCGAAGGAATGATATGTTGGGCTTGATATCCCGACCATTTTTGGGAACGTTTTAAGCCCATTTCCTCCATCATATTCTTACCAAGTTTTGTAGAGTTTCCACCTGTAACAACCCCAGGACTACCAGGGATGAGTCTTTGACCATTACCCGTCCCCTTAGAGCCCGAACCACCTCCACCCTTTCCATGACCAACTGAATCGCCTTCGCTTTTCATATAATTCGATATTTTCCCCGTTGCGTCCTGCAAGATTTCCCTTAGCGTTGTTGTTTCAGGTATACCTCCAAACACTCCTGCCTTCTGCGGCGCAAACGGGTTAATAAATTCTGCATCCAAAATCTTATTCATATCCTGA
>NZ_JBZYAO010000032.1:0-93257 GCF_059820445.1 Paenibacillus sp. sgz302190 | reverse complement strand
CAGCGCAACATCGTCCCCATAGTGAAGGATCGCTCTTTCAAACGGAACAAACAGACAAAAGCTAACAAATTCACGAAGACCAAGCGGCGGGGGCTATAACCGCCTAACCTGACAACATTGCCCCCCCGATACCCCCTAGCCGGATCGTTCCGATTCCGTTAGAATTTGCTCCGCGAGCGGATAGACGAACTCCTCCTCCAAGCTGAAATGCTTGAGCAAAAGGAGGCACGCTTTGATCAACTCCGCCGTCATGAAGTGCAAAAATTCGAGATCGATGGGCACTTTCATCGCATTCACCCCGTCGACGTAAGAACGGACAACCTCTTTGGCCAAATCATGATCCTGCTCAAGCACGATGATCGACCGCGCGATGGAGAAGGCTTTTGCCCGGTGAAAGTAAGACTGCAGCAGCGGAAACAACTCCCGCTCCTCCCATTCCGAATGCTGCTCCAAATCCTCGACCAGGCAGAGGATCCGGTCCTGCAGCTCAATCAGCTTGCACATGCCGACGGAGCAGTCTTGAAGAGAGTAAAGCGAAACCGCCATGACGCGGATTTCCGTGAGCCGGCCGCGCATTTGCGCGTGCTCCGTTTGCAGACGTTCCACGATAGCCCGCAAGTTGGCGGGAGGCGCAGCGTATTGTAGATTGGCTTGAGCGCCCGGACGGTTTTCCATCAGATTTCCTCCTTGTAAATGGCTGACTGACTCGCTGTTACCATTGTATGCGGCTACAGCCAGCTTACATTCGAAAGAATCCGATTTATCGCACCGCGCGCAGCTCCCAGTGCACGGCGCTGCGCTGCATGACGACGGTCGGTCGACCACATGTTATCGCAGCCGGTTTTCCGTTAACCGGAACTGGTTGACCAGCAGCAGCAAGGACTGCGTGATCGTGCCCACCGTGCCTGTCGTATGGCGAACATGATGCATATCGCTCAAAAGCTCCCGCACCGTGCGCTCGACTTCCGCGGATATTTGGCGGTTCTCGATGCTCACGTCCGCGACCCGCTCCATAAGCGCCACGACTTCGTCGACCACCTGCGTTTTCATCGTGTCGTGCGCGTTCGTGCCGCTCAATATTTCCGAAGCCGCCGCAACCATTTGCGTGCCTTCGGCAACGACCCTCGTGCCTTCCTCCATCGATATGAAGGCTTCTTGGGCATGCTGCTCGATACGCTCAATCGTCTCGTTGATTTGCGCCGTGGACTGCTTCGTCAGATCGGCCAGCTTGCGGATCTCGCCGGCCACGACGGCGAAGCCTTTACCATGCTCGCCCACTCTCGCCGCTTCGATCGAAGCGTTCAGCGAAAGCAGATTCGTCTGCGCCGAAATCTCCTCAATGACTTGGAGCAGCTTTGGAATTTCCTGCGTCGTCTGTAAAAACGTCTGAATCGTACCGTTCGTCTCGGCCACTTTCTGCGAAATGTGATCCATCTTCCCGCCGATCCGGCCGACCTCTTCCCGGGCGACGGCGATTTGCCCGGAAGCTTGCCGCTCCAGCTCGCGGAGCGTGCCGCTCATATTCCGCGAGACATCTTTGGCGACGTCGATGTCCTGGAGCTGGCTGAGCAGCGAGCGGATCATATCGTGAATTTTGCCGCTCATCCGCTGCGCCGAATCTTCCGTCGATCCGGCCGAGTCGCTCAAGCGCTCCTGGCTTTCCCGCACGTCCATTGCGGCCTGTTTCACCTGCAGCATAATGCCTTCCAGGGAATCGATCAAATTATTGATCCATTTGGCGATTTCCCGCGTTTCGTCACCGGGGAACTTCTCCGCCTGCAGCCGCTGCGTCAAATCCCCGCCGCCTTCCGCGTTGATGCGGATGAAGCGGTTGATTCGTTCCAACTGCCGCGCGACCGGCTGTATCCCCCGCTTTTGCAGCAGACGGACGCCGATGACGCCGTACAGCAAGCCGGCTGCTGCGGTCATTCCCGCCCCGCTCCATGCGGGCACCCGGCCGCCCAGCAGCGCAAAAGAAGCCGCCGACAGCAGTACGAACCCGAGGATGAAGCCGATCTGCAAACGCAGTATTTTCCAATCGATGCTGCGGAACCGGTACACTTCTTCAAGATCGCCCTCGCACATCATCCCCCACACATCGGGGCAGTGAGGCAGCTGAAAAGTGACCCCCTTGCCGATAACGGGAATGTGACGGTAATCGGAATAGCCCGGAAATTCCACAAACAAATGACTTCCATTCTCGATCGTCCCGGCCACGCCCGGATGAAGCTCACCGGTAGCCGGATCGGTAAAGACCAGTTCCAGCTCGGTATGCTCCTTCACGCTGACAACGCCAAAATCCGTCCGTACGCCATCCTTTAAATTATCTCCGTGCGTAAACGTCAAATCTTCGAACCGGCTTCTCGACAGCGCCGTTCCCGGGGCGATATGCCTATTTAAACCCGGTTTTGCCATAAAAATATAATTATCCCCCGAATCGGGGTACACATGTCCGGACTCCCGCTGAATCAAGTCGCCCAACACATCGTTAGGAACGCGGCCGCACAACGCCCCTCTCCATACGCCGTCGGCGACTACGGGTACAATGTAAAGCAGCGTCATCGCATCATGAAAAGCCGAGGTGCTTGGACCGATTTTTTTCGTCCATGGATCCGAATAAGGCCCGAACAAACATTTCCTGTTCCGGCGCGACTCCCCAAGACCCGGCGACAGGACGCCCTCTCCCGAATAAGCGGTTCCAACATGAGCCGCATGCGTGGAATACACGACGGTATCCCGGTCGTCCAGCACAAACAGCTCCGAAAAATGAACGCCTCTCTTGAGCGCTGCCGCAAACAGACGCCCAACAAGCGGATCGCTCTGCTTAAGCTGACCAGGCCAAGCTTGCTGCTCCGACAATTGTTCGTTCAACCGGGCCAAATAAGACCAATACTCTTCCGCCCAGCTTTGCAAAATTTGCATACGGGTTTGAGCGATCCCCTCGAAAATGTGCTCTACATCTTCCTTAAGGTGGCGGTTTAAACGATAAGACCACCACAAAGGCAGCCCTTTTCCAAATCCCAGCCAATCGAACATAGATCCATCCCCTTTTTATTCACATAAAATGTGACTTTATTTAACATTCTTTATCCGACATTTTAATGCTGAATTCGACTGAAATCAAGCAGGAATTACCTGGAATAAGTAATATTCCCCCTTGACATCAACTGAATTTTACTGATATCCCGAAACAGTTCGTTTTTTGTCGACAAATAGTTATGACAGGTATATTGACATAATTTTCTGAAATATCTAAAATGAAAGAAAAATCAAAGTTTTTCCAGAACATCATGTGAGATTACACAACACAACATAACTTCAATTTTTTTTCGGAAAGGAGGCCTGGTTTCTGCTTCGGGCCCATTTATTAGAAAGGCCACCGATTCCGAAAGCACGCCTAGAAACCAGGGGGCCACATGTCCAAACCCGTAGATCTCGTCACCAACCCCTATGATCCCAACCCTTTTTTCGATGAAATGTTCATTAGCTCCTACTCGGTACGCAAACATTATCAAAGCGTGTACCGCCAGTTTATGGCCATGAAAGCCGGCAGCCTGAGCAAACGGCAATCGGCTACCATGAAGCGGATGATGGAAGAGGGCATTACTTTTACGCTGTACAGCCCTGATCAGACAGAACCTCTCGAACGGACGATTCCGTTTGACCCGATTCCCCGCATCATCCCGAAAGACGAATGGTCCCGGCTCGAGAAGGGACTCCACCAGCGCGTCAAAGCTTTGAACATGTTTATAAAAGATATTTATCATCATCAGGAAATATTGAAAGAAGGCATTATCCCGCGGAAAATGGTGCTCTCCAACCGGTACTTCCGGCCGGAGATGATGCGGCTGTCCGTACCGAACGACGTCTATATCACCGTCTCCGGCATCGATTTGATCCGCGATGAAAAGGGGGAATATTTCGTACTCGAAGACAATCTCCGGTCGCCTTCCGGCTTCTCCTATTTGTACAAAAGCAGGTCGATTATGACGCACCTGTTTCCGGAGCTCGTATTCAGCCATTCCATTCAAGATATCGAGCGCAGCTTGAACGTGTTTTTGTCGGCGTTGCGGAGGCTGAGCCCTTCCGGGAAAGCGGATCCGGTCATCGGGCTCTTGACCCCGGGGTGCTACAACTCCGCCTATTTCGAGCACACTTTCCTCGCGCAGCAAATGGGGATCGAGCTTGTAGAAGGCAACGATCTGACCGTCATCGATCATAAAGTGTACATTCGCGGGATGAACGGCCTTCGCCAGATCGATGTCATTTACCGGAGAATCGACGATGATTTTTTGGACCCGCTGGCCTTCAATCCAAGCTCCATGCTCGGTGTCGCCGGCATTATGAACGCCTACCGAGCCGGCAATATCAATATCGTCAATGCGCCGGGCACGGGCGTAGCGGACGATAAGGCGATCTACGCTTACGTGCCGGACATGATCCGCTACTATTTAAATGAGCAGCCGATCTTGAACAACGTGCCGACCTACGTGCTCTCAAGACCCGAGGAACGGGAATACGTTCTCGGTCGCCTGGATCAAATGGTCGTCAAGGAAACGTCCTTATCCGGCGGTTACGGCATGTTGATCGGCCCGACGGCCACCGACCGCGAAATCGCCGAGTTTGCTTTGAAAATCAAGGAACAGCCTGACCGCTATATCGCCCAACCCACGATTCAGCTCTCGAGAGCGCCGGTTATGGCTGACGGGAATATGGTTCCACGGCATATCGATCTTCGCGCCTTTGTCATAAACGGAGAAGACACGCAGGTCATTCCCGGCGGATTGACACGCGTCGCTTTGAAGGAAGGCTCGCTCGTCGTCAACTCTTCGCAGGGCGGCGGTTGCAAGGACACATGGGTTATGCAGTAACGAAAGCAAACAAGAAATCCGGATAAAAATATAGACGGGAGGCTGTGGGATATGGTGATGATGGGTCGTACGGCAGAGGCTTTATTTTGGGTTGGCCGGTATTCGGAACGAACGGAAAATCATGCCAGGTTCATCGATGTGTACTATCACATCCGCGAAGAAAAAGAAAAGGCGGACGGCGAGTCATGGCGCAGGCTGATCGATACGATCGGCGACCGCCGGGTATTCATGGAGCAGTACGGCAGCTTCACCGAGAGCCATGTGCTGCAATACACCACGCTCGATAAAAGCAACACCAACTCGCTGCTGGCATGCACGAATCACACCCGCGCCAATCTGCGCACGATTCGCGAGAGAATGCCGGCGGAGCTGTGGGACATTTTGAACGGTCTGTACCTGTGGTTAAAAGAAAAAGAAGTGCGGGACATAACCGCGGATTCGCCGCATCTTTTTTACCGGAACATCCGGGATTCGCTGTCCATGTTCCAGGGCGCGGCCGTGTCGATCATGCCCAGGGAGAACGAGTGGTTTTTCATCGAAGCCGGACGCTACCTCGAACGTGCGGAAAATACGCTGCGGCTGCTCAAATCGCTTTGCACCGTCTACGCCGCAGAGGAGCCGTGCTCCTATCCGCTCATGCTGTCGGTGCTCAAATCGGTCAGCGGCTACGAAGCGTTCCGCCGCGTCTATGCGGACACCGTCAGCCCGGCCCACATCGTCAAATACTTGATGCTCAGCGAAGCGTTTCCGCGTTCCGTCAGCTTTTCCTTTAATGCGCTGGAAAGTGCGCTGCGCTCCATCGAAGAGGAAGAGTCCGCCCTTAGCGAGGCGATCCAGAAGCTTGCCAAACTTGCCGGCAAAGTAAAGGCCACACTGGACTGCATGGACGACGAGGAGATGAAAACCGGCAAATTGGAGTTGACCCTGAACGCACTGCTGGAATCGTGCAATCTGATCGGCTCCCGTATGTCCAAAGTCTTTTTCCCCCCTCGCGAGGAGGTTATCGCATGAAGCTCGAGATCACCCACATTACACGCTACTCCTACGCGGAAGAAGTGCAGGACAGTGTCAATGAAATCAGGCTGACGCCCCGCACCAATTACCGTCAATCCTGCTACCATCATACGATTGCGACCGAGCCCGTTTCATCGCTGTTTACTTATGAGGACTATTTTTACAACCGCGTGCATGCCTTTACCGTCAATCAGGCGCACCGCGAGCTCGTTATCAAGATGGTATCCACGGTGGTCACCCACGATAATGACAATGTCCGATCCGACGAGCTTGCTTCGGACGAAGAGAAGGAACTGCTGTTGAGCGACACTTTTCAAGACCAATATGCCGAATATTTGCTGCAAACCGGCTACACCGAGCTGTCGGGCGAGATTCAAGCTTATTCCGACGCCATTGACGATAAAGGACTGAGCGCCTGCGAGCTGATTCAAAGCATCAACTCGACGATTTACAAGGACTTCACCTACGACCCGTCGGCGACCAGCGTACAGACGACGGTAGGTGAAATGCTGCGCATCAAACGTGGTGTCTGCCAGGACTACTCCCATTTGATGATCGCGATCTGCCGGCACAAAGGAATTCCCGCCCGCTACGTGAGCGGCTACCATTTTGTGGGCGATTTGCAAGGCGGCAGCAGCAACTTTACACAGGCGTCCCACGCCTGGGTGGAATGCCTGATCCCGGGCACAGGCTGGTTCGGCTACGATCCGACGAACAATTGCGAAGTCAACTGGCGCTACGTCAAGCTGGGGCACGGCCGGGATTACAATGACATCGTGCCGGTAAAAGGCGTTTACCGCGGCACAGGCGGGCAGCAGCTTGACGTAATGGTCGACGTGCGGCTGGTCGATTAATCCTCTCCTTCCTTCTTCACATACCTCTCTCCCTCTCCTTTCCTCATCTTTTCCCCACTTCCTCATTGATCTCCCGATACCGCCCCGCTTCATCCCCCCCTTCTTTTCCCCAGCCGTCAAAAAAAATTTGCCTATTTAAAGGAATCTCCCCTTAAATGTGGAATATGAGTAGCAGTACTTGTCGTTCGACGATTTTTACGCCACAGGAAGGAGGAACTTGCATGAAATCCACGGGAATCGTCAGAAAAGTAGACGAACTGGGCCGTATCGTACTGCCGATTGAGCTGCGCCGCACGCTGCACATCGAGATCGGAGACGCGATCGAGGTTTACGTCGACCCTGAAAGAATTACACTAAAAAAATACATGCCCGCTTGCATCTTTTGCGGCAATTTCGAGAACATGACGTATTTTAAAGGAAAACTGGTTTGCAGCAGTTGTATCGACGAAATTATATAAAACGAAAGAACCGCGGGGGAGTTTGCGTCCTGCGGTTCTTTTTCGTTATTCATTAATGCTTCTCGTTTCTTCGTTATAAGTCACTGGTCTGGAATCGTGATCAATTTGAACCCTTTACTTTTGATTCCTTTTATCACGGCCGGGAGTGCGGCAATCGTAGCAGGATTATCATGCAGTACAATAATACTGCCCGATTTCACTTGGGATAACACTTTCTTTGCAATCTTTGCAGAGTTAGTTGTCGACCAGTCCTCCGGATCTTCATTCCATAATACCATTTTCATTTGGTTTTCTTCTGTGATAAGCTTGGTGTCATTATTATAAGAGCCATACGGCGGTCGAAATAAAGTTATTGGTGACGTATCCCACTTCCTGAGTGCGGCCAGTCCTTTATCAAATTCGTTTTTTTGCTCATCATACGTCATTTTCGTCATTTGGGGATGGGTATTGGAGTGGAAACCCACGACGTGTCCCTCATGTACAGCTTTTGTTACAGCTTCCGGATAGGTCTTTACATTTTGTCCCAATAAGAAAAATGTGACATGGACATTTTGCTCTCTTAACACTTTGAGAAGCTTCTCGGTATGCTTGGTCGGACCATCGTCTATAGTAATAGCAACGCTGCCTTTACCTACGGAATAGACCGGTTTTAAAGTCGATAGCTTCGTTTGCTTTATGGCCCCTGAACCTGCCGATTCCTCTATAGCAGTTACATGTTGACCTGTAGTACTATCTGTTGGTAAAGTTTCCGGAACTTGGATCGGTGGCGAACTCGAAGGTTCCAAAGATACGGCATTAACCTGATCGGGGGAAGATTTAATAGAAATTGTTTCTTCTACACAACCAGCAAGAGATATACAACATACAACTAAAATAATGAATGCTTTAAAAAATGATTTCATTGTAATTACCTGCCAAACATGGTGGATTTTTCCGCAGCTTGCACTCTGAATACCCATTCCAATCCTATTGTTTTATGAATGTCTCGAATTAGGCCGCGATTGTAACGTTGTAAAACCTTTATCTTGCAGATTTCTTAGGAGTTGCAGCGCTTCAGCGCGGGTTAAACCAAGGTTCCCCCCATATCCCGAAACGGTAGCCGAAGTTTTCCCCTGTGAATATCCGTTATCAAGTAAAAATTTAATTGCATAATCTTCATTTTTGAAATTTTTACCATTCAATCCGGAAACAATAGTAGCCACTTTTGTGCGATTAATCACTTGATCGCGATCAACCCCATCAAGTCCCAAATTATACTTGTTAGCATACATATAATATATATCACTCCAAATTGCAGTGCCTGGAGGATTTACGTGAAGAGCTTTAATGCTTTCCGGATACATGCGGAAGATCATAGCAAGAAACTCGGCTTCCTTCACGGTACTATCAGGCTTGAAAGAGCCGTCTTGATATCCTTGAACGATTTGATGTTCATTCGACCAAAGAATCGTATCATATGCCCAGTGATGCTTAATATCGTTGAAAACAGGCGCCTCAGTCACGTTTATACCCAATGAAACCGATTTATCGGCGTAGCTGACAACAATTTCAGTTGTCCCCTCGGAGATCCCTCTAATCGTTTGATCGTTTATAGCGATAATTGAACCACGGGAAGCGATCTGGACAGAAGATGTAACATCTACCTGCTCTCCGTCGTCATAATTGGCAACGATGTTTGGAAATGAAATTTTTGAACCGATACTTATTTCGCTTTCATAAGTTCCATATGTTAAATCGGTGACCGAAGGCGTATTTTGCAGCAGCGTAACCGCTCGGCTCCCCATGCTTTCCCAACGATCTTTAAAAGTCCAAAGATTATATGCTACGCGTTTGCCTGTGTAGGGATCATTGAAATATCCGTTATCATCATCCCAGCCAACAAGCAGCATCGCATGTTCCGGACCGTTCCAATGAATCCTATTGCCCTCGGAATCAACCCACGCGTCAACTTCTGCCGGTGCCATTAAATCCAAGGTTACCCATGCCACAACCGGCGATCCCCCTCGAACTGCAGCAAGCAGCTCATCAAAAGAATGGCCTGTCAAGTTTTTCGCTTTGCCTGGAAAATAGCGATCAATGATTTTCAAAATCGGTGTTTCGTACACGCCATAGCCTATCGTAGAATACGGATTCCCGACAAATACTTCATTCGGATTGCCGCCGACATAAGAATTATTAACTACTCCTGGCATCCGGCCTTTTGGCAATAAATCCGCTATATCCGTTTTCGCAACAGAAGCTCCAAAATAGTTCAATAACATTGTAGCAGCGGTTATCTCGCATCCGGACGGCAGTTCCGGAAATTGCGACTCTACTTGCACGTCATTTATCATAAACAATCGCTCGGCTGCTTGCGTTTCTTGGTTTGCAGGGAGAAAAAGAGTTAACATAACTAAAATGATAATTTTTTTAAACATGCCGGTCTCCTCAAGTGCCCATAAAAAATTGGAAAGCATAATGCCAAAGAAGCAATTCACTTTTACTACAAAATTAGGCTAATAGAACTATACGTTCTACATAATAATACAAATTTCTCCTTTTGGGAATCATAATTTGAATTAATAGTTAGCAAAGTAGGAAATATGAAGGAAAAACTCCATGGAAGTGGGCATGTAAAATGACACAGCTGATCCAGCCCCATCGTATAAAACGAACGGGTCCGGACCAGCTGTGTCCAAAGGTAGATTAAAAATCGGCAAAGAAACGAAATTCGCTGGCGTTAAGGTCTCATTTGACGTCAATGGTTACTTCGCGCGGTCTGTAGACCGCCGTAAGGCCGCCTTCCCGGTCCGCCGCAAACATGACCGTACGCTCGCTTTCCAGCTCAAAAGCGTAGCTCCGGCCAGTCGCCGGATCTTTTACCTCAACATTCGCATCCGCGCCAAACTCCGATACGAAAATATACAGCGCACCGTCGTCAAAGCTCAGCTTGCGCCCGTAAATACCCGGCCACTCGCCGCCTTGCAGCCATTCCAGCTCCGCGTCCACGCCTGCCTCCCGGATGGCGTACGCGTACAGTGCTGTCAACGCTTCGCTCCGCTCGTTCAGCTCGATTGGCAGCGGACACCAGATCAGCTGTCCCCGGCCCAGCTCATAGCGGCCGGCCTTGGCGGTCTGCGAGCCTGCCGCCGCGGCGCTAATCTCTTTATTCGCTTGAGCGATGCGCGCCCCGCCGAAAGATACCGGATACAGCTTGCCTTCCAGCTCCATCAGCTCCTCGCGCAGCACGTTGCTCAGCACGGTATCGCCGACAACATCCGCAAGCCTTGCGCGAGGCGTCCAATATTCGTCCAGCCCGAGCGGCCCCGTAAACAGCAGTGTGCCGCCATGCGTACGAACATGATCCGTCAACCGCTGCAGCGCGGCATAGCTGAAATTGTGCGCGCTCGGCACGATGATCAGCTTCGGCCGGTCCTGCTCCAGCGAATCCAGATGGTACTCGCCAAGCGCACGGAACGGTACGTTCATTTCATAGGCAAGCGTTCGGGTCAGCTTGGCCGTCGCGTCAAAAGCGAGCTTTCTCGTCGAGAAATCATTGGAGTAAGGGAAGATGGCGACGATTTCCTCCAGCTTTCTGCCTGCGAACAAATCGCGGATTCCGCCCATGAACGCGCCGAAATCGTAGGAAACGTCCGCCTCCGGCTTCTCCGTCCCGTCCGCCCGCAAAGCGCCGATATGCGACTCATTGATGTTGTTCATATAAAAGTTGATGTTCCAGATCCACTGCACGGCTCCGGCTCCGCCCGTCGAGAACGCATAAGCGTACTTGCGCTCCAAAATGTTGCGCAGCTCAAGCTCCGACCTCTTCGCCCGGCCATCCGCCGTTTCCACGTACATGATGCCGGTTTCCTGCACCAGGTTCGGTTTATCCGGCGCTTTGGTAAAGATGCCGTCCCATACCAGCTGGTCCATCAGCCACCACGAATGCACAGTCGTATAGTCAACTTCCTCGGCGTAGAAAAAAGGAGACGGGCGCTGCGCGCCGAGACCCTCGTCCTGTCCGACCGTCGCCAACTGCCGCGGATTGATGCTGCGGATCGTCGCGATCAACTCACCGGCCCAGCGGTTGTGCATATCCATCGTGAAGAGCGTATAGTCCAGCCACGGCGAGCTTTTTTTCTCCAGTTGCTCCGTCGTATTCATGTTCATTTCGGACGCATCGGGCAGCCGTACGCTTGCAAAATCGGGCAGATCCGCCGGTATCATATTCCACCGTTCCTGCAGCTTGCGGATGCTGCCATGGCGCTCCTGCAGCCACTGCACAAAAGCCTCGTGCTCGAACTTGTCGTGAGCGGACTGAGGGCCGGCAAACGGCTTGTTCGGATTAAACATGGAAGGCTCGTTGATCAAGTCCCAATGAACGTTCGTAGTCTGCGCATGCCTGGAGACGACGGCCGCAATGAACCTTTTCTGCGCTTCGACGCTGCGCGGGTCGAGGTACGGATTTATGCCTTCCCACGCCTCCGGCGTGAATGCGAAGAAGTTGAACGTCACTTCGATATCGTGCCTTTTTGCGGTCAGAATGAAAGCGTCGATCGCCCGCAGCACTTCCTCGTAAGGATGGCCGTCGACGAACATCACCTGACGCCATGCGGACCAAATGCCTGTGCGGATCAGATTGATGCCCGCCTTCGCCATTTGCGCGATGTCCCGGTCCCACACCGAAACGTTCGGCAGGAACAAAAACTTGCGCGCCACATCGCTGGTCATATAAGTCATGCCGACGACAGGCAGCGGACGTCCGTCCTTCACAAAATAGTCGCGGCCTGCCGACATCGGCTCTCCCTGGCGGAGAAGCTCCGCATCGTAGCCCCAGAAGCCTTGGCGGAACAAGCGGACCTCTCCCGTATTGGCGACGGCTTTGCACTCTGCCGTATAATAGCCCGCTGCCAGATCGACAGGCACTTGAAACCGCCGGTACGAAAGCTCGCGGGAAGCGTTCATTTGCACTTCGGCCGACCAGACCGGTTCGGTACCGTCCGCTTTGCCGACCTTGATCGAGAACGTCCAGGAGGCATTGGCCGAAGCCGAAAGGGCTCCCGCCCGGTTCCCCAAAGTTTGCAGCTGCACGGTCAGCGCAGCCCGATCCCCCGGATCGTAGCAAGCATAGTTGGGCTTGAACCAAATTTCCGTAACGCCTCTTTGGACAAATGCGGCCAGATCGGTGATCAGCGAAGCACCACCTTGCGACCAGAAGACGCTATCCGTCAGCAGGTTCGCCAAAACCCAGCGCCCGCCGGCAAAAACGCCCTTCGTGTTCTCGATCAGAACGACTGGGGCGGCGACTTCGCGGCCTTCTGCCGAGATCCCTTTTAAAAGCGGAATAATATGTGCATCCATAGGTCCGCTGGAACCGATCTGGCCCGGATGATCGTCCGAACGCGTAACGTGCAAAGCAAGACCGACGGTCGGCTGCACCGCAATGAGCGATTCGCGGCCTGCCAGCAGCGGCAGCTCGTCGTGCGCCGCATACCGCGCAATTGGAGCAGGATCGACAGGCAGCGCTTCGTGAATATGCAGCTTCTGATGGTAAACCGTTTGCTCGGCTTCCTGCTGCCAGCCGTTTTCGCCGCGATAGACAGGCACCTTGAACGGCACGCTGCCTACATGGACGATCCCTTTGCCCCTGCCGGCTAAACTTTCAATCGCCGTCCACGCATCTTTCGGAAAATATTTGCCGTGCAGATGAACGAACCCTTCCGCCCCCTCCAAAGCTTGCGCCAGCTCGGCAGCGGCAACCAGGCGTCCCACACCGGCAAGCTCCTCCAACTGCCCGCGCTCCGGGCGGACTCCTTCATAAGGAAAGTCAGGATCGTAAAAAATAACCAATTGGCTCATAAGTTCATCCTCCATAGGTACGCCGCTCAAAGCGCGCCCCCGATGTTATTATTGTTAGCCTAACAAATAATCGTTATGTACATAATGTAATCACTTTTCGCAGGAAGGTCAATGATTTTTTGCCAAAACAACGTTCACTTCCGTTTTTTGTTATTTTGTTATCATAACGGACAATCCACGTCTGTCTTTTTGCTGTAAATTCACCCGCAAACCTCGATCCGTTCCGTACCGGACTAGCTCAGCAGCTCCATGCACCATATGGTCGACCGACCGCCGTCATGCAGCGCAACACCGCGCGCCGAGAGCTGCGCGCAGCAGCATTAGCGTCCCATCGCGAGCAGCAGCGCCATAAGATATGAAAACAGAACAAGTAAACGTTGCTTTCATCCGCTAGCGGCAAAAATCGGGCAAAAAAACGCGTTTTTGCGGTTTTACTTTCTTCCGCCTCAGGCGTATCATTCAATTATCCGACTGCCGCAATGCGGCGGATCGGATCGTTTAATCCCGCAAGGGAACGGGGGAACCGACACATGCCAAAGGCGTGCTTGTATCCGTGAGAGGCAAGCGCCAGCCGGCGGCATACGGGGTGAATCCTGGCTAACCCCAGGTAGGGCAACTCTCACGGCCCGAATCCGGCAGCTAACCTCGTCAACGCAATGGAGAGAGGACGGATGCGCGATGTTTAGCAAACTTCATCAATTGGAACAAATGGTACCCGAGAAAAATAAAGATATTGCGCTGTACGCCAAACACGTCATTGAAGCGCTGGATCAATTCGAAGACCACCACCGCAAGCTCGTCGCCGCACAAGCCATTGCCGGCATCAAGCAAAACGGCGAAGTTGAATCGGCCTTTTACGAGACGATCCGGAACATGAAAGACCATCTGCTCGCAACACTGGAATGGACAATCGAAGATCTCCAGCACAAAGGCGACAAAAACTATAAAAAGCACTTTGTCGACGGTGTGGAGTAAGTTGAAAAGAACGTACAAACCTCCGGTACCGCTTAATCTGGCAAAACACTTTGTCGACGGTGTGGAGTAAGTTGAAAAGAGCGCAAAAACCTCCAGTCCCGCTTAACCGGCGAGGCTGGAGGTTTGTTTGCGGTATGGTGCGGCGCGGCATGGCGTGGCAGTTGACAAACCGCGGAAGTTCAGACCGCCCGCTAGAGCTGGCGGGTCATTGGCAACGAGCTGAAAGCCTGCAAAAGTACAGGCTTTTTCGCTTAAAACGACCCGTTCGGAGGAAAAACCTGCAATTGTGCAGGAATTCCCGCTCCTAACAGGGCCGAGCCCCGGTTTTAGCGAAAAAACCTGCAGATTTGCAGGAATTTTTCCCCTGCACGGGCAGCGTGGAGCAAAAAGATGTATTTTTGCAGGCTTTGCGATGCCAATTGGGTTGGGGCGCTGTTTTCAATGGTGGTGTAGAACGTGCAGAACATATCGTTGGAACTTTGGCGCCCCTGTCACCATTAGGACTCGCGAACGGCCAGTACGCGAACCCGTACATAGTCCGCGCTCCAGGCGCCGTTCGCGTAGAGACGCGGACGCAGCCGCTCCTCGGCGCGGCGCAGAGCCGTTTCTTTGACGTCGTCCGCGAGGCCGTCAAAGAAGAAGTCGGCGAAGGTGTCGATCCAAAGCCGCATGCCTTGCTCCCCGCCCGAAAGCGCCGTCGGGCGGGCAAAATGCTCGGCGCAAGCAACGCGGAAGCCGTGCGCCTCCAGCAGCGTGGTATATTCCCCGATACTCGNAGCGCCGTCGGGCGGGCAAAATGCTCGGCGCAAGCAACGCGGAAGCCGTGCGCCTCCAGCAGCGTGGTATATTCCCCGATACTCGGGAAATACCACGGATTCCGCGCCTGGGCATCGATGCCCAGGCCTTGCAGTGCCTCCGCGATCGCCTCTGTGATCGCGGCGATATTGCCCTTGCCGCCAAATTCGGCGGCAAAGCGCCCGCCCGTCCGCAGCGCGAGCCGGACGGTTTCCACCGCCGCTTCCGGCGGCTTGATCCAATGCAGCGCAGCATTGGAGAAGACGCCGTCGAAGCGGCGCGGGCTGCGGTAGGCGGTCGCGTCCGCCACCGTGAATTCCAGGCCCGGGTATTTGGCCCGGGCCTGCGCGATCATCGACTCGGAGAAGTCGATGCCCGCGGGTTCTGCGCCGAGCCGCGCCAGCTCGGCGGCAAGGTCTCCCGTGCCGCATCCGAGGTCGAGGATGCGTTCTCCGCGCTGCGGCGCCAGCAGCGCCAGCGCGGTTTGGCCGTAGCCGGAGACAAAGCTCATGTTGGCATCATACTGCGCGGCATTCCAATTTTTCGCGGCTTGTTCTTCTGTCATGGAATCATCCCTGCTTTCTTGTGCATACTAGGCTGGCTAACGTTAGTTGGTTTTATTATACTCGCCACACTTATAATTACTAATATATAATAACTCTTATTTTCATAGATAAAACCTATAAGTGTTCGAGAAGTCTATCCGACGAACTCGGTAGAAGGTATGTGCAAGCGAGTTGGCGGTTTCTACCCAGCGCTAGCGGCATATATGCAGTTTTGTTCATTAAGTCCGCACAAAAGCAACTCCGCCCGACAGACTCCTGGTTGAACGCTACGAAAATAACGTTCATTCAGGACGACCAGTTAGTCTGTACTATGATCCGTAAGTTCCCGGCACTGACGAACTGGTCTAGGAGCTGGTCTAGCGTTATTAGCATTTCCCAGTTGAACGTTCGCAAAAAACGGTCATTCAGGGCGAGCGTTATTCGCCTTTATTTCTTCGCGGCTGAGTTGTAACGAACCTGAGCGTCGTTGTTAGGCTCCTCCATCGTTCATTCGGGTGGTTTTCCCACGAAATAAGGCTGCCTCGGTGCGTTACATGCTGAAAAGCCTTCTGGAAGCACGTTTAAGACTTGTATGGTTCGTTACAATTTGTTTGGCCGCGAACTTGCGTTATTGTAACCCACTACTGCTTCAGCCGCAAGCAGGCCCGATCAAGACGGGAACTGCCTCTAGCCTCTACGCTTCACAAATAAGACAGGACGATCGAAATCGCCACACCCCCGAGGGAGATCCAAAATAAATAAGAGCGGGCCAGTCTACGCAGGCTTTTGTCCTGCCGGTCGATGACCGTTTTTTTGCGCGAGCCGCTTTCGCCGGTTTCTCCCTCCGTCTCGTCCGAAATCTGGGTGCGCCAATTGATAAATTGGAAGCCGATCCCGCTGACTACCACGGAAATCATCAACAAAATCAACGAACCCATAAAAAGTTTATCCGAAATAGACTGCATCCTCTTGCCTCCTGTCCCGTTTCTCCCAAACGACCGCCCTGCCCTGAAATGATTTCATCACCCGGATGAGCCGCGTCATCGGTACGGGAGTCTTGGTGTTACTATTATACTTCAAATGGGATAAACCTCTATCGGTGTTTTTCGAAAATGTGAGGGCCACGTTTAGAGGCAGGTTTAATCGGTTAAAAAAAAGCCTCAACCGCAAAAACGGTCAAGGCTCCATGCAAGCGATACTTTCGTTGTCAAAGCGAAAACGTATTACAGCGTTTTATCCCCTGGCTTCCAGTTTGCCGGGCACAAGCCCCCTGCCTGCAAAGCTTGAAGCACGCGCAGCGTTTCTTCCACGCTGCGGCCGACGTTCATGTCCGTCACTACCTGGTAGCGGAGAATGCCTTCCGGATCGATAATGAACAGTCCGCGGTGCGCCGCGCCCGTAGCCTCGTCAAGCACTCCGTAAGCTTTTGCCGTCTCTTTGGAAAAGTCGCTGACCAGCGGGAAGCTCACCGGACCGATGCCATTTTGCTCGCGCGGCGTTTGCGTCCACGCTCTGTGCGTATAGACGCTGTCGACGGACGCGCCTACGATCTCGCAATCAAAATCGAGGAATTGCGCGTAGCTGTCGCTGAATGCCGTAATTTCCGTTGGACATACGTAAGTAAAGTCGAACGGCCAGAAGAAGAAGACCAGCCACTTTCCTCTGTAATCCTCAAGCGAAATGGATTCCTCCAAAGTTTCCATATTTTTCGTCGACAGCAGGTTGAAGGACGGGGCGGGCAGACCGATTTTGGCGGTTTCACTGGCTTGTACAATAGTTTGTGTCATGTTGTTTGCTCCTCTCGAATTGGATCGTTTTATGCGGTGACTTCAGCTAACGCTTTTTTCAGCCGGGTGACGTTCATGCCCAAAATTTTGTGCTCTCCGATCACCGTAACCGGCAAGGACATCATGCCCATGTCGTGCAGCTCTTGGCCGTATTGATCGTTAAGATCGATATTTCTTTCTTCGTAAGCGACATTTTGCTCGGTTAAATATTTTTTAAGCTGTTGGCAATAAGGGCAGTTGGTGCTGGAATATACGATAACGTTGGACATTGGTATCCATCTCCTTGTCAGTAGGTTATTTATATTGCGGGATCAATTGAGCCCGTTTGTTAATGAATTTATCGACCGCCATCGCGGCAATCGCTCCGTCCGCAGCGGCAACGACCGCTTGTTTCACGGGTGAGCGCCTTACTTCTCCGGCCCCGAACACACCGGCTACGGAAGACTGCATGAAGCTGTCAACGATCATGAAGCCTTCCTCATCCAGCGGAACCTGCTCCTGCAAAAAGTCGGTGCCGGGCTTGCTGCCCGACAGGAAAACAAACACGCCGTCAACCGGCAAAACTTCTTCCTGGCCTGCGGCCGAGCGGATTTTGAGGCCCGTTACCTGATTGTCGCCGATGACTTCCAAAGCTCTCGTTTTAAAAAGAAGCTCGGTACCCGGCAGCTCAGGCAGATGATCGACACCTTGCAGTTCAGGCCGCGGGATGACAAAAAAGATTTTCTCGGCAAATTTGGTCAGCGCATGCGCCTCTTCCAACGCTTCCTCCGAGTCGCCGATGACAGCGACCGTCTTGCCCGTGAAAAAAGCGCCGTCGCACGTAGCGCATGTGCTTACGCCGCGGCCGAGCAAATTTTCCTCGCCGGGAAGCATCCGGTTGCGCCCCTTCGAGCCGGTGGCTACGATCACCGACTTTCCTTCGAACGTCCCGTCTGCGGTAAACACATACTTCGTTTCACCTTCCACATCGACGGCGGTAATCGTCGTCTGCACGAACTCCGCGCCGAAGCCTTTGGCCTGATCGCGCATCGTATCGAGCAGTTGTTTTCCCGTCATTTCCCCCGGCGCACCCGGGTAATTCGCAATTTTATGCGTGATGGCAAGCGCCCCCGTATTCGGAGCTTTGTCGATGACGAGCGTCTTCAGGTTCCCCCTTGCCGTATAAATGGCCGCCGAAGCCCCTGCCGGACCCGCCCCGATAATAATGACATCGTACATAACGTCACTCCCTTTCTCCAAAATCCATCGCCTTTTTGTTTCATTCATTTCAACTGATAACTCATATCACTTAATAATGATTATAAATAAAAATAAATTAAAGTCAATACTAATTTAGAATTATTATAATTTAAATTCTAACGACACAAATGTTCCTACATAACTGTAGGTTGAAGTACAACGACAAGAAAATCTCCTCATTAACGACATGAAAACCACTCGAATATGCACAGTAACTCAGCTCAGTAATTCAACGATCTACTTAATTTTCCACCCCAATTGACACAACGCCCCCTACATTTTGCACATAATTCAAAGACGATCTATCTAATCAATCATATATATCTCCAAATAAACAAATCTATCTTTATTTCGAATTCCCTATCCCAATTTGTCCAAATTGTTCTGACACTACTATTTTCAGTTATAAAACTATAACCACAATAGCATCGATAATGATCGCCATACCTAAAATAGTACATCTGTGTCTTGTTACACCTTATACATGTGTCCCTTAAACTTATCCCGTGGAAAGGGCATTTATTCAAAACCCTTAGTTGATGAAAAATACTATGAAAGTGATATTTCAAGCATTCCTCACAATATTTAAAGTATTTACTAAAGTGATCATAGGGTTTTCTGCCTAAATACGATGAGTTACAAACCTTTTTTATAAACTCTCTTTGTTTTTTAAGATCGTAATTTGTATAGCACATTTATCTTAGATGACACTATGGTTATATCAGTATCCGTTTTGCAGTCCTATGTTTAGTCTACGGTGATGTCATCACCGTATAGATATCTTTTTATGAAACATTTCATCTAATAACATTATTTCTGCTTTTTGGCTGACGGCATGGTTCCCAAGCTTTACATCAATAATAAAGTCATTGCTCAGCATCTGGTGGTAACGGGAAATAATATCGTTTTCGGGCAATTCCCCCAATGCCTTCGTTTCGGGTGGGATTACCGGAATACCGGCTTGCTCTACCCGGTTAATGTTTTGTTTAATATCTGCGGCGATCTTGCTTAGAGTGCTTACACTCCTTGCTGATTCTAAATCCACCATTCCGTCATTCGTATAGAAATGCTTGTTGACGATAGCCAATGCAGTATGTGAAATATGGAATGCCTGAATGTCTTTTTGAATTTCATAATGTAAATCCACCGATTCAAATATTTTGGCAAGCTCTTTCACTCTTTCGGTAGTCAGTCCATTTATTTCACCAAAAATGGTCCCTTGATGTTTTTCGGAGCCGAATTGGGCATATAGAACATCCTCTTTGATGTCTCCACCCGCACCCGGGAATCCTGGGAGTAACCGGTCGCCCACGATTTCAAGCCAGCTGTCATATCCAATGGTGTTGGTCAAGGTGACAATGGATTTGCTCTGATTATTCTTGATCACAGTTAGGGCATATTCGGCCTGATCATATCGTACTGGAACAAAAATAAAATCATAAATGTCGTCGTTATCAAGCTTTTCTATCGTTTTGATCGATATTTGCTTCATTGTTCCATTATCGTTGTATCGCAGTCCGTTCCTTTTCAGTGCATCCAGTCTCTTTCCTCGTGCCAGCATTGTTACGTCCAGTCCGTACTGTGCAAATCGGAGAGCATATACACTACCAATCACACCAGCACCAAATATTAAAAGTCTATTTTGTTTTGTGTTCATTATGTTCCTTCCTTTCGGAAAATTCGTCACAAATTGTTTAAGCAACATCTGTCTGGTACAATAATATTACTGAATTTGTATGAATACAACAGGCAGATTCAGTGGAAAGTTGCATAGACAACACAGTGTGATATTTGATGTTTTAGAAGGGGATATGGATATGGTAAATCTGCAAGATCCAAGGGTTTTGCGCACACGACAGTTAATAAGGGAAGCATTCAGAGATTTGTTGCGGAGTAAAGAATTTGATGCAATAGCCATAAAGGATATCGCACAGAAAGCCACCATTAACCGCGCCACCTTTTATGCCCATTATGAAGATAAATATGCTTTGCTTGAAGAAATCACAGAACAGGTTTTTCGTGAGATGATTCCCGAGCAAGTGATGAATGCACCGGAGTTTACAGTTGAAATATGTGACCATTTGATCTTGCTGACACACCACTACATTGTAGATTTTTACCAGATATGCAGAATGGATTCCAAATCGATTGCTGTGCTTGTGGATGAAAAGGTAAAGAAGATGTTGCAGCAAATAATAGAAAGCATTTTTTCGAAAGGGCAATATACAGACCACCACCGTACAAAGATCATTTCGGCTATGACAGGCTCAGCGATCTATGGCGCTGCGCATTATTGGTTAACTGTTGGGGAAAATAATCGAACCGATTTACTTATAGATATTGTTCGTCCTTATGTAATGAATGGTCTGGGGCTGTATAGCAGTTGCGATGAATATATAAACGATTCGCCGACTGCGCCTTTAGGTTAACGCTTACGTTAGCCTAATATTTTATTTATCAGTCGAACACTTTAGTTATACGAACTCGCCGGCCAGATCCTAGAGCTGCACGAAGCCGTGTCGCAGGCTCGCCAGTCTACAACTTAATTTTCTGAGTTTATCAAGAGCTAAATATAAAAAAGTCAGATAAAATAAAGAGTTCTACATATTGTACATGACTAATATGTGGAACCCTTTATGTTTAACTATCGTACCCGTTAGTTCAAAAAACGTCTCTAGAAATACAAGTCGATACAGCTCATTGATAACAAAATAAACTAGGTATTGACTGACTAGTCACTTTTTAATAAAATACCAATAAAAGGAGGTTAAGTATGGCCAGACCAAAAAGCGAAGACAGACAAAACGCTATTATGTCGGCAGCGATTCGCGTTATTGCCTCCAAAGGATTGGGCGCAGCAACGGCAACAATCGCGAAAGAGGCTGGCGTCTCTAACGGCTCACTTTTCACCTACTACGAAACGAAGACCCATTTGTTGAACCATCTCTACTTAGAACTAAAGGCTGAGATGGCTGAAGTTTCCTTAGGCGAACTTCCGATGGAGAGCGACGTCCGCATGCAGGCGCTTCATATGTGGTCCCATTGGCTACACTGGGCAACGTCCTATCCAGAAAAGCGCCGGACACTCGAGCTTCTGAGCATATCAGACGAAATCACAAAAGAGAGCCACCAGACTGCGAGTCTGGCGCTCACCGGAATGAGAGAGCTTCTGAAACGGAGCAGTGAAAATGGGCCCATGCGCGAAGCACCGATAGGATTCATAGCTGCCCTCATGACCGGGTTAGCGGAAGCGACAATCAACTACATGCTTATTGACCCGGCCAACGCAGACAAACATTGTATGGCTGGATTCGAAGCCTTTTGGCGAATACTTACTTAAATTTTTTTAACCACATAATGACTGACTAGTCATACATTTAAGGAGGAATTGAAATTAAAAAGGAAACCATTATGAAAAGAACTGCCCGTACCACACAAGCATGGGTCATCACCGGCCCTACGTCCGGCATTGGCCGTCGCACCGCGCTCGAGCTCGCCAAACACGGCACCGTTGTGTTAGTCGGGCGTGACCCTAATAAGCTCAGCGAAGTCAAAGCTGAGATCAACGCCTTGCCCGGCGGTCACGCTTTGTCAGTCGTCTGCGACTTCGCCGACATCAAAAGTGTTCACCGAGCTGCTGCTGAGATCGTCGCGCTCAAGCTTCCGATCGCCGGTCTAGCGAACAATGCGGGTATTATGCCGATGAGGGGCGGCCGGAGTGCGCAGGGTTGGGACCTCGCTTTCGCGACAAATCACCTTGGACCGTTCGTATTCACGGAGGCGCTAATTCCACATCTGCCAGACGGTGCAAATGTCGTGTTCACCTGTTCGGGCGTTGAGGATCCTCAGCGAAAGCCCGCTGTTGTTGCTGGCTTCCGCGGTGGGCGTTACATCTCCGCCGAGTCAAGCGCACGAGGCGAATGGGAACCCGGCGGTTCTTCGAAGCTGGGATATGACGCCTATGCAACCTCAAAGCAGTGCAATCTTGCGACGGTTTTCGCATTCACGCGTGAGATACCGCGTCTGCGATTCAACGCCGTCGAGCCGGGTTTCAACCCCGGCACCGGTCTTGGCCGCGACGCGAATGCCGTTCTTCAGTTTATCGCGAAGTATGTGATGTCTCCACTAGCCCCTTTAATCAAGTACTGGAGCACCCCGAAGCGAGCCGCTCGCGTTATTACCAAGGTTCTAACCGACACGTCCGATGCGACCGGAGTGTACTACGACGAGAATGGAAAGCCTATGCTTGCCTCGGCACAGGCACGTGACGTGCAGTTCAGCGAACGAGTCGTAGACGAGACTCGAAAGCTGCTTGCCACAGTCCGCATGGGTTAAAATATTCGCATGTTAGTTGAGAAAAGGCCGCCGACTGGATCGGCGGCCTTTATTGAGCTATTGTACCCGTTAGTCATAATGAACGAGGCGGCCCCTCATTCGCCTAACGTAGGTTGCTTTTGGTTAGAATGTGTAGTGGATTCTACTTAAAACCAAATGCAGAGCTACATTCGAAAGGAGCCGCTATTATGAAGGATTACACAAAATATGTTGGTTTAGACGTATCAAAAGATTCAATTTCTGTTGCTGTCGCAGATACTGGACGTGGTGAACCACGTTTTCTCGGAAACATCCCACACACTCCTGAAGCTATCCGCAAGCTCATGAAAAAAATAGGCTCTCCTGAACATTTGTATGTTTGCTACGAAGCAGGACCAACTGGGTATGGCCTTTTCAGATTTCTGCTTTCTCTCGGTATTGACTGTATAGTTGTTGCACCAACCCTTATTCCACGACGCGCGGGAGATCAACAAAACGGACCGAAGAGATGCATTAAGGCTCGCACAGCTTCTTCGAGCTGGCGAACTTACACCTGTTTGGACTCCCGACGAAGACCATGAGGCTTTGAGAGACTTGGTTCGCGCTCGTCATGACGCTAAGGAAGATTTACACCGAGCTCGACTTCGCCTTGTCCAATTTTTGCTTCGCCATGATCTACGCCCGGTAAAAGGAACACGGAATTGGTCTGTTAAGCACAGAGAGTGGCTGGACAGTCTTCGTTTTGAAAAATCATCATTACGAATCGTATTTCAAGAGTATCTTCATGCCATTGATGAAGTGATGGACCGAGTGAATCGCATCGAATCTGGAATTCATGAACAAGCAACGAGTAGTGTTCATGCGCCTGTTATCCAAGCTCTTCAAACCATGCGTGGAGTAGCAGAAGTGACCGCGACCACGTTAGTAGCGGAAATCGGACAATTCTCTCGTTTTTCAAGTCCCAGGCAATTAATGTCGTACGCCGGACTTGTTCCTAAAGAATATTCAAGTGGAGCAAGTCGTTGGCAAGGATCTATCACCAAAGTTGGGAATGCTCACATTCGTCATGTCATCGTAGAATCCGCTTGGGCCTATCGTCACTCCCCTTCTTTAAAAGGACAACTCCGTGCTCGTCAGGAAGGACAAGACTCTGAGGCCAAGCGTATTGCCTGGAAAGCTCAACACCGGTTGCATCAGAAATATCATCTGATTACGTCTCGAGGGAATGCTGGAAAAAAGGCTGCCGTGGCTGTTGCCAGGGAACTCATTGGGTTCATTTGGGCTATTGGCTGTGAGATCGAAAAGAAACAGTCTGAAGCTTTGCTTGCATAGTTGTTATTCAAAAGAACTTTTTGGTATTGAAAAGGAGAATTTGAAACTTTGGCTCGGAGGCAAACCCCCGGTAAGGAGAACCCTCATGTTGAACTATGCACTAGGCACTGATTGATAGCCGAACGTGCGCCGTTAGTCAGAGGCAGCTCCGCGACGGATGGATTGAAATGCGGTACCCAACCCGCGCATATCAGACTGTTAACCACCGTCAACGTCTTTGCCTTCGTGCCAAGGTTTTAAAAGCTTTTTAAACCTTAACATACCTTGTTAAAAATGGATTTTCCCGAGTTAAAAATAAAATGAGACTGATTTATTAAAAGAGGTATTGACCGCCTCGTTCATATCAGTCAGTTCAATCTCTTAATTTTAGAAGTGCCTCATCTTGCAATCTTGTTATAATTTCATTAACAGTTTCTTCAGGGGTCAATTCAGATGAGTCCAACCACATTCCGATTCGAGGTGTTTCATTTCGCAACAGACTATCCAATCCTTCAACGGTCGAACATCCCATCCTTTCGCACCTTTAGAATTCGAAGTTCAAGCTGTGATTTTTCATATAAAGTGATAATTATTAACAAAGAACCCCACATTTCTGGAGGCCACTGAAAAAGTCACGTTTTTTCCGTGAAGAGTCGATTATTGGGTTTGATGTTAAAGAAAAACAACAAAAAACCGTTTAAAGCCATCTCACAGGCTGAAAACGGTCTTTTTTCATCTTAGAAAAACGCGAAAGGACTTTTTCAGTAGGCTCCATTTCTGCGGGTTTTTGTTTCATTTTTCTGAGAATAACATTAAAACTCAAATTAGCCAATTTAAATATTTCATTTTTTCTGAGAAAAAACGCATTTTATGAATATTCATTATTTTGAATATTATCCACTTTGTGATCTTGTTCGCAACAAGAAGGACAGCACCAGTTTTTGTACGTGCCAGGAATGACACGTGACCAATCGTGTGACCAGGTGTTGGAATGGCAAAGAATGAGCCATCGACAACACCACTCAAGCTGCCATCTGGATCTTTACGGAATGGCAATTCTTCAAGAGGCGGACGTCCAGCCAGCATACGATTGTTTGTGCCTTGCGCCATCATATTTAGGAAGAGACGGGCGTTGGCTTCGTTCTTACCAGTAGATAGGTGTTTCTTTAGGGACAGCTGGTAGACCTGTTACGTGGTCGAGATGGATGTGTGTCAAAAAGATACCCGCGAGAGGCGCTCCCTCGGCTGCAATCACATCTTCAGTGCTTGGCTGGGCGTTCATGTCGTTGATACCACTATATTTTCTAAGCACCCAGCCAACACCAACTCCGCTTGGATCCTCAACAAGACGCTTGCTGACTCCCTTCTGGTACCAAGTGATTGCCTCCGCTCACCAGAAAGCGAGCACCATACTTCTTCAAAATTTCAGGGGTAGCTGCCATGTATGCTTGAAATTTTTCCATGTCGTGGACATCAATGCCTATGACCCAATAGCCTTTAACCATTCCTCTTACTCCTCCTGCCATTCGCTATTTATTTTCGCATTAACGCTGGACCAAGCGTGCTAATTACGAAATCAGAATGATCAATAGCTTGATGAACCAAAGCTTGATTATTTAGCTCTCCGACGTTCGGCCACCCCTTTCTCGTATGTCACCTCAGGACTTCAGCCAGCCAGGCGTCCTCGGCCGCGTAGTCGAAGAGGTACGGCTGCGCATAGGCCAACAACGGGAAGACTTCTCTCCAGTCCCGTCCTGCCAGTTGCCCCGCCAGCCACTCGACCGTCTCCATCAGGCTCTGGGCGTGGGCCGCCACTGGCCGGTAGCCCAACTCCCGTTCGGCAGCGGCCATGTCGCAGATTACTGGGTGATCAACCATCCATGGTGTTTTTCCCACGGACCGCGACGGAGCCGGACCGTCCAGCAGTAACGTCTCGGGAGCCTCTACGCCCATCACAGCATCAATTGCCGCTCCGATCTCGGCCACTGTTAGCACCTCAGGGTCACAGGCGTTGAGCACGCGAGAGCCTGGGTTCGCAGCCGCCAGCCGAATCAACTCCGCGAGATTGTAAACGCTCACCCGATGGAAAAGACCTGCCCCACGGTACTCAAGAACTCGTTGACGCCGCCCGTCAAGGTTACGCTTGATGAAGTACAACTCGTAGGGAAAGGAACTGTATAGGCCGTAAACAGCGCCCGCGCGCAGTATCGTTGTTGGCAACTGGTTGCCCGCAGCAAGTAGTTCTTGCTCCATAGCCGCCTTGCCGGTGCTGTAGGTGGCCTCGCCGGGCCGGATCGTCCGCTGGCTCTCGAGGATCGGCACCGGGAAGTGGGGGAAGCCGTCCGGTTCCGCCACCGTCTCGAAGTTCCGCCCCTTGTCGTCCTCGTATACTAGCGTTGTGGAAAGGACCACCGCCGAGCCGATGCGATCCGCCAAAGCAGTCAACTGCCGTGCGTGTGCCGCACCGTAAGAGACGACATCCACTACCACGTCACAGCCGTCGCCGATTGCGGCGGCCAGGGCCGCATCATCGGCCCGATCGGCCTGCGTGACCCGTACCTCGTCAGGCCATCTTTCGTCCCGCCCCCCGCTCCGGGAAACCGCTGTTACATCCCAGCCGTCCCGCGCCAGCGCATCCACTGCCGCTCGCCCAATCTGTCCCGTCGCCCCGATCACCACAGCACGTTTCTTTTCCATAGTAATTCCTCCATTTATAATTATTTAAACAAACACATGAACTAAAGCTTGATTATTTAGCTCTCCGACGATAATCTTCAAATTCGGATTTGACATTTCAGTGCGATCTGGACTTCTAACATATGCGATAACCGCATTTTCTTTTGAGGCTCCTTTCTTTTTTTGTGCTTGTATTAAGCACAATTTATTCTAATAAAAAGTTGCATATGATCTTGCAACTTAATGTTAGCTATAGAGCTTTATTGTTTGTTCTTTAAATGAATTGGACTCGATCCATTAATTGAGCAATCGTGTAACTTCGCAAATACTCAATTGTCTTTAATTCGGCTTCCTGGAGAATCTTTTCAAGTTCAACATCGAACTGTTCAACATCTAACCGTTCTCCGGCTTCGCAATCATAATCCACTTTATAATCCGCTTTAATTTCGGCATCATTGGAAACACTACTTATTGCTTCGTATATATCGCCTAATGTAATCTCTGCTGAAGATTTTCTTAAAAAATATCCACCCTCCCGTCCGCCTTTTGATTCAACAATACCGGCATTGTTCAATGACTGCATAACTCTGCGAATAAAAGTAGCATGCGAATCGACTTGACTCGCTATCATCGCACTGTTTATCAAATTGCCACTTTTGGCTATCCAAAGAATGGCTTGAATCGCTATTTTTAACCGAGGGGGACCAATGTGAACACCACGAGACGCTGTACTCAATATTCTCCCTCCTTCCCAATTCAAATTGAAACTTTAATAAGCACGTTATAAACAATGAAACATCTATATACAAAGGGGTTTTTAAATTTTAGCATTTATTCTTGTCGCGTTGCTCAAAGACTGCCCATTATTAAACCAAAGTATCCAATACGGGACAATCAACGTTTTTTGTAAACTAGGAGAATGCGTTAGCTCAATGATTATTTAGAAGCAATTCACCTGCTTTGCGAGGACCAGGTGAATTGCTTCTTTCTTTAACTTTTCGGCTATGTGATTGCTGAAGTTCATTGACTTAAATAATAAACCCATACGCTGAATGTAAAGTTTAAAAGGGATTATTTTGTTACCAACTGATCTCGGAGCGATCTCTAAAAAACTTGCCGGTCGTTCCTACATCACCCGTCGCCAGCCAAACAGCCGTATCGGCCCCTTGCTCAACCGATCTCGGAGCGGCGGCAGTGCCCATATCGGTACGAACCCATCCCGGACATATCGAATTTACCGTGATTTTGCTGTTACTTATGTCTCCTGCCAATTTTATCGTAAGCGCGTTCAGGGCAGTTTTGGACATACTGTATGCAAAATTTCCGCCATACCCGCCCATACCATCATTTAAAGCTCCCATGCTGCTGGATACATTGACGATTCTGCCGTCTGTACTGCTTTGCATTAAAGGTATGAGCACTTGCGATAAGAGAAGCGGACCGTACACATTCGTTTCCATCGTAGTTCGAACCGTATCCAAATCGATATTTGTCGTATCCTTATTACCATCGATATTGATGCCTGCATTATTGACCAGAATATCAACGACTCCGAATTGCTCCCGGATGTCGTAAGCCAGCTTGCGAATACTGGACTCGTTAGACACATCAAGCTGGTGAAAATGAACGTCAAGCCCTTCCTGCTTCAATTTGTCACTGGCCGCCATCCCTTTGTCTTCTTCACGAGCCGTCATGATGACGGTGACGCCAAGCTTTCCTAGCTGTTTGGCAATTTCAAACCCGATCCCCCGATTCGCTCCCGTAACGATCGCAATTTTTCTTCTCATACGGATATCCTCCTCATTTTCATCTTCTTTATTCATGCTCAACGACCAGAAACGTTCATTTGTCGCTTCATCATTTGTTCCAGGCGATGTTTTCACTGCTTCGCGCTTGTCAAAATATTGCCCGTTCACAACTTGCACGTTAGGCGAAGTGGCAAGATATACAGGAGTTTCGACCCCTTTTTCCGTTTTTGCCGAGATCAGCCCGAACATAAACTGCATGAAGCTCGGCATTTGCTTGAGCAAGCTCGACTTTGATCAGTCCGGGATGCAAGCTGTTGATCGTCACATCCGTACCTTCCAGACACTTAGCCATTTCCTTCGCAAAAATGACTAGGCCGAGCTTAGTCGGGCCTACCGCTTTTAAGCCGGCTTTAAGTCAAATCGAAAAATTCCCGGTCTTTTTTTCCGAGAACGACCAGATCGTAATAAACAAAACTGGTAAACCCACGTGAATGCAATTCACTTGAAGTTGCTATTCCGATACTTGGCACCTGTAACTGTAACTATTTCATTTTCATGTTGCCGCCCCCTCATTATTCAATTGACACTATGTCAGTAATTATATTACACAATAACTTACATTTTGTCAACTAACCCATTATAATAAGCTCAAAGGGAGATCGGAACAGATAGGCACACGCCCGTCGATTTATAACTATTACAAGACGAAGGACAAGGTATTGCTGGACCTTCTGGCGCGGGAATTGCTACGTTAGCAAGCCAGTCTGTTGGAAGCAGAAGACTGGATTCAGTGGGGACTTCGCTGCCGACTCACTCCGATGGTCGAAGTGGCCAAAATGCTGCAAAACCACTACGATGGCGTTGTCCGATGCACCACAATCAGCTACTAAGTGCGGTGTCCGTTTAATTGATGATATGGCCGGACTTGCTTACCATTTATCGAATGGAGAAGGGTACGAAGGAGCCAAGATGTCCAGGTTAAAATAAAGAAAAGCCGGTGCTATAACCGGCCAGGAGACTATCAAGCAAAAAGTGTAACCTTTGAAAAGGAATCTAGCAAACAAGTGCCGAGGGCTTGACCTGGAGCCTCTGGCGGGTCCGGCGTACGCGCGATGGGCGAAGGGGCAGGGCCTTTTTAGCGTCGGGCATCAGCCTACCAGACCCGCCGCCTTCACCTCAAGCCCCGCTTTTAGCGTACTTGAACGCGATCGGGATAACAAACCGTTAATTGCAACAAAACTTGGGAAATCCATCCCTTTTTTACCACTCATTTACTAACTTTAAGATGTTGTTTGTGATTACTGCCGCTTGCGCGCGAGTTGCTTGAGAATTCGGTGCGTATTCACCGTTGCCTAATCCGCTAATTATTCCAGCTGATTGCAGTGCAATAACTGCTTCTAACGCATACGGAGAAATTGTATCTACATCCGCAAATGCTATAGGGGCATCTACTCTCAACACAAGCCCAGCATATACTAAAACTTTATAAGCCATTACGGCCATATCCTGTCTGGTAATTTCGTCATCCCCACCAAAACTGCCGTCTGTTCTGCCGTTAACAATGCCTAATTGGTGTGCTGTTGCAACCGCGTCAAAGTACCACGTGTCTGTCCTGACATCAGAAAAAGTTGTCACCGCACCTGCCTTAGCAGTTAATTCGAATACATTCATCAACATGGATAAAAATTCAGCTCTTGTCACTTTTTCGTCAGGATTGAAGCGTTCATTATCCACACCTTTAACTATTCCTCGTGAAGCTAACACCTCGATTGGATCCTTCGCCCATACTTGCTTTACATCTGCAAAGTTCACTTCGGCATATGCCACTGCATACTGACTAAAGTGCTTAGGCTTGAATTCCACCTTACCTTTGGCTGGATTATACTTGCCATTCTTTACAATCTCCAGTTCTCCGTTATCTTTAATGTAGTAAATAACAACCTTGTTCGGATTCTCACCAGGCTTCAACTGATATGGCACTGCTACTTGAACATCACTTCGACCATCGAACTTACTAACCTTCAGACCGTCAACCGATAGATTAAAATCGTACACTACAGCATCTTTTAATCGAGCTCGTATCTCAGCCGGTAAGCTGGAGGTATCCACTTTAGCCACTGAAACCTTCACATTCTTGGCTGCTGCTGAACTCTTTGAAATTAGTTTAGTGGAAACAGTTATTGTAGCCAATTCAGTATCAATTTCGATATCTTTAATCGGTGCTGTTTCTTTACTTAAAAGTTTATCAACCGGAACTTCGACTTCCATTTGATTTGTATTTGTAGAAGTCTCTACTTTAATATGAAGTTTGTTGCCTTCAGTTTGTTCAAGTACGCTCTTCATCGTTACAGCATCCAGCTTAACTGTCGCTGTTCCGTCAGCATTTGTCATCGGTTTAACAAGTACTTGACCGTTAGTCACAATTGCGTTGTCAGACGTGTTTTGGGTGGAACCGTTGCCAGACGTGTTTTGGGCGGAACCTCCACTACCGTTATTGCTTGGGCTATTTGGTGATGATTCGACTACAACGCGAACGCGATCCAGATTCTCAACCAGTGCGTATGGAGTCTTCGTGTCACCATCACGTTGGGAGGTCACTTTCAGCGATGGGAAGTAGGTACCTGGTTTGGTATAAGTGTAATACACCGATGCTGTAACCGAAGACGTGTCATACACCGATGCCGTCACCGAAGACTTGTCATACACCGATGCTGTAACCGAAGGCTCCGGTGTTCCGAAAGGCATTTCCGTGAAATTGCCCGTACCTTCGAAGTCCCATTTCGTGCTTACAACCTTGCCGTAACCAGACGGGACTGCAGCTTTCCCCTCGAAGGTAACGCGTTGACCGGCTTCAACATGTATCGTATTACTGTTATTCACTAAAAGATCAACGACAGGCTGTATTCCTTTTCGTTCATCGGCACTCTCCGGTAACTTAATCTGACTTTCGACTACATCGTAGTGAGTAGATTCTGCAGGAGCCACACCTTGTTCTACCCAGGCACTTAAGTCACGAAGCGCCTGCTGAAAAATGCCATCATACTTCACTACAACAGGACTGCGAGGTTCACCATCGTAATGGTCTGCATTGTCGGTGTACCATAGCCGGAAATTATCATCGAAGCTTTCTCCAAGGGACTCCTTCACTCTTGCACGATACCAGTCCCCATTCCAAGGAAGAGCACCTAGATCGAGCAGGTTTGTGATTAAGATGACTTTCCCTTGAATTTTTCCGCTGTGCGAAGATACTCCCCCGCCGGCCACGCCACCAATGATCATGGGTCCAATCTCCATTGGACGCTGTGGGTAAATCGGCGTTCCATCAGCCGCTCTGAACTGATCCCAAGGATAAAAGCCAGGCCTGCTCGGAACCTGATGACGATGGTACGAAAGTAATGCTAGGGACCAACGGTTGTCGATATGCAATTTAACACCATTCTTTATGGCGTTCAATACGTTGGCAGAGTTTCCGCTCCCGATCGTGAATACTTTAGTCGCTGTATCCAGTGAACCTGTCAGTTTTCCGACCTCTGTCTTTCCATCAACCGCATAAAGTGTGTAATCCGTACCGGTTCGAGTCAGTTTCGTCGGTGGGCCATTCACAGAAAAACTAATCGGTACATTATGCTCATCCCGAATGACTTGCGTTATAGTGGCGAATTGGTCGACCTTGGCGCTCCGGAACAAATCGCCGAGGTCCGATTGTTCCGTCCCCAGATAGCCTGGTTTAGTCCAGAAGTCTTCGACATAAGTGCTATCCGTTGCTCGAATCACGTCCGCGAAGCCGAGGAGCGCCTCAGGATTGCTCAGACCGAGCGCCTTGTAATTCTCCCATGCCTTAAGCGGTATCCCCAACTGCGTTACCTCTCGCAGCACTGACCTCTCCATTTCATTCAAAATGGCATAAGGATCACCACTGCCTCCTGGGTTTAGTGCATCCGCAATCTGTGGCGCCTTGTCATTCAGTACAAACCCCGCAAAGGCTAGTATGAATGCGCTATTCGGAATAGATGTCGGTATGGCCGGGACAAAAGGTACAGCACCATCCCATACCCCCGAGGTATTCTCAATGGCACCAACAGTTTGAATGGAGCCGCCGCTGCCTCCGTAAATGTAGCCGTAGATCCGATTGGAAGTGCCGTAGTACTCCGCAGCTACCTTTTTTGAAAATTTTGCGGCGGCTGCATCGACCCGGTATCCGCCGCCTCCGTTTGTCTGTACCGTATACGCACCGCTGTCTGCGCCAAAGCTGATCGTTACGTCCCTGGCATTCTCGTCAAAAAGCGGATATACCAGTTGGAAAAAACGCCCTTTCCACTGGCTCTTCGGCGGGAAGTAAAAGTTGAACTTCTTATCCGTGCCCTCAAAGTGGCCAGATACTTTTCGATGCGGTACCGGGGTGATCAGATCGGTCACAGTGTCTATAACCGGTTGATTGTAATCCGGATCCTCGCATTCAGGAGTGATCCATATAGGCCCGGATACTTGCTGCGATGTACACTCCTCAACTGACGTAGACTTGGTCTTCTCTAACGGCTCCGCAGCGGCACTTATACTCGGTGTTAATAAAGTACTCCACATAATCACCGCACCGGCCGCAGCAGCTATCCGTTCAAATAGTTTAGAGCATTTAAATTTCTTTTTTGTTTTTTTAGATATCTTCATCGTCTTCCTCCCCTTCAAATAGAAAAATAGCCGTAAATAATTTAACGAAACTCTTAACGATTCGAATCTGCAAGCGCTTACGGAATTAACAATCTACCTCCTCATTTATTTAATGAGATTTCCTGAAATAAGTATATTTCAATCAAATATATAGCGTAATGAGACTTTGTTTAGATTCTAGACTTCCATTTGCAATTTTTCTGAAAAGGCTGAGCATTTTTCTGTCCGGCAGGCGATTCCGTAAAACTAAACCGGTAAACCCACGTGAATGCAATTCACTTGAAGTTGCTATCTCGATACTTTGCACCTGCAGCAGACAGGAAGAAATCATCAATGCCTGCGACACATTATTCAGTCAAAGCGGATATGAAGGCGTAACATTTAAGGCAATTTCCGAAATGACTTCTTTTACACGCCCGTCGATTTATAACTATTACAAGACGAAAGACGAGGTATTGCTGGACCTTCTGGCGCGGGAATTGCTACGTTGGCAAGCCAGTCTGTTGGAAATAATAAACACCACAGCTAAGATGACAAAGGAACAATATAGCGGCTTTCTGACGAAGACTTTGTTATCGCATGAAAAGATGTTGAAGCTGCTTTCCATATTCTTTTCAGTTCTCGAGATCAACAGCAGTGTTGAAAAGCTTGCAGATTTCAAAAAGGTTACCCATTTTCTGGACACTATATTTGCAAGCTTGGACAAATATTTTCCTGAAGCGGCCCCAGAAAACAAGGCCACCTTCGTTTGGTCGTTTTCGGTGTATATTCTGGGGCTGTATCCGATATCTCATCTGTCGCAAAAACAGCTTGAGGCTATTCAGTTAGCCGGGATTAATTACTCCAAACCAGATCTTGAATATTTGTGTTACCACGGGATACTTCCACTACTTTCTGGCTTGTGATATTACGTTCACCAAATCTATTTTTATAGGAATTATGGTATGGTAGGTAAAAAATGGTGGGTCTTAGGACCGGCGTATTCGATGTGAAATCGCCATGATTTGCGACCTCGATTTGATAGGCCGATTGGATAAAGCCTCTCTTCTCCGATGTCAGTTCCCAGTTGAGCCGGGGACGAGTATCGTCTATACCCAATGGATTCTTTCTGTAATTCACCTGAAGGTTCGTAACATGCAAAATAGCTCATATTAATCTTCGCTCCTTTAGGATCGCGGCTTGTAAAAAAACAGTAAGTACCCGCGATTACAACGGATTACTTACTGTTCTCTTTTATTTCCGCTTGCTGCTTAGCAAATAGGCTTCGTTTGGCGTCTACATCTTTCCAACCAATCCAATCAGCATGTATATCCTTGCCGCTCCTATCCCCTTTGAAAACTCTCTTATCGCATCGGCCATCCTTTACGACTGAATGCTTGCATCTGCATAAAACCCTCTTGTTTTTCCGTCAATGAACAAGTCGGAGCAAATCCGGAAAGAGCCTTTAGCCCGGATGTCATGGGAAGAAGCCCCAACCATAACCTCGATTTCACCCGCTTCAATTTTCCATGTCATGTTGGTATCAAGAAAAGCAAATTGACCCGGATCCATATGGAATCGGACCGTTCTCGTCTCGTTCGGTTTCACCGGGACTCTAACGAAACCTGCCAGTTCTTGTACGGGACGTACGACACTCGCATATTTGTCGCGTATGTAGAGCTGAACGACTTCCTCGCCGAATACCTCTCCCGTATTCGTTACGTCGACTGTGACGACAACTTGCTCAGCAGGCTCATACGCTTCCTTGCTGACGGTCATGTTCGAATAACGGAAGGAAGTGTACGATAAGCCATGTCCAAAGTAATACCGGGGCTCGCGAGGGCAATCCAGATAACTCGTATAATCGTTCATCGTGCCGACATGGTAGCTCGATCCTTGATCGTGATTATAGAAAAGAGTCACTTGTCCGGCGTTGTAAGCGATCGAAACAGGCAATCTTCCAGCCGGATTATAATCGCCGAATAAAATATCCGTCACGGCTTTCGCACCGTATTGTCCCGGATTCCAAGCTTCGAGAACAGCGTCGATGTGCTGGTCTGCCATGTCGCTCGATATCGGTCTGCCGTCAAAATGAACCGCGACCGTCGGCTTCTTCAAAGCCGCCAATTTCCGGATGAAGCTTTCCTGGCAGTCCGGAAGCCCAATATTCGTCGCATCGATCCCTTCGCCCGTTGTGCTGAACATGCCCCAGCCATGCTTCCCGCCTAAAGTAAAGATGACTACGTCCGCTTCTGCTGCCACCGCCAATGCCTCATCATGCATGGACGTATCGTTCCCGGCATAGGCGTAACCATAAGCGTAAGTCACTTCGGCATTCGGACATTCAAGAATGATCTGCTCGAGCAGATTATTACATGTCGGATAATGCTTTCTGACGAGTTCCTCCGTTTTCGGGCTTTCGACCTGCACGATACTTCCGGGATACGTGTAGTGATTCTTAGCCACGCCGAACTCGCTCGCATTCAGATTTGAAATTTTCTCAAAGTCCACGCCTGCCATCGTGTTCCCGACATTGTGCATGGCATCGAACAAGCTCGTATACGAATAGCCGCCGAAAAACGATCTGGTGGATGCCGCATGGTGGCCGATAACGGCGATTTTCTTTTGCGCGTTCCTTTGCAACGGAAGCAGGCCATCATTCTTCAGCAGAACGATCGATTGACGCGCTGCTTCCAAGCTGGTTGCTTTATTATTAGGATCTGCATAAATCCGTTCCACGGCATCGCTCGACATCGGATAAGGATTCTCGAACAAGCCCAATTCAAACTTCGCGATCAATACGCGACGGACAGCTTGATCGAGAAACTCCATGGAGATCTTCCCGTCCCGAATACGCTGCATTAACTCGTCGTTATAGCAGTCTTTCGAAGGCAACTCTACTTCCATTCCGGCCTTCAAGGACAATTCACCGGCATCCGTTATGGTCTCGGCAACCCTATGCCTCGAATGAATCTCAGAGATGGAGACGTAGTCGGATACGATCAAGCCGTCAAAGCCCATTTCCCCGCGCAGAAATTCGGTGAGGTACTTACGGGAACCAGCTACGGGCTCGCCATCGACGGTGCTGTAAGTATTCATGATCGATTTCATGTTTGCAAGCGTCATAGCAGCCTGGAATGGCTTCGCATAAACCTCCCGAAGCATTCTTGGCGGAACCGGCGTCGACGCAGCATGAATGCCTCCCTGGGTCATATGGTAGCCGATAAAATGCTTGGCGCATGCCAGCATCCCTTCTTTGAGGTCACCATCGTTTTGCAAACCCGACACATAAGCCGTTCCCATTGCCGCCGCCAATGCCGGGTCTTCCCCATACGTTTCACCAAGACGACCGAAGCGAGGATCGCGGTTAATATCCAGCACGGGGGCGAACGCATGCGAAACGCCGACGGCCCGGGCCTGATTGCGAATAATTGTGGCCAGTTCCTTCTGAAGCGCGGGGTTCCAGGTGGAGGCTTGTCCGATTCCCGTCGGGAAGCTTGTTGCTTCAGGAAGCATTGCACCGGTTAATGTTTCCACATGAAAAATAGCGGGGATGCTGTGTTCGCTTAACTCCATAATTTTATTCTGGATGTGGGTAACATTTTCAACGACGGACTCCTTGTTATCCAATCCACCCGCGAATAACATGACGACTTCCCCTGCGCCCTGGGGAAAGTCCTTCTCCAGCTTTTCAATCGACCCTTTATCCGGCATATAGCCGACAATTTGGCCCATTTTTTCTTCAATACTCATACGCTGCAATAAATCTTCCGCACGCTCTTGAGCAGATAGGGAAGAATCCAAATAGTTAAACGTTCTTCTGTCCATGCGTATCTTCCACTCCCGTTTAAGTCAATTATTATTATTCGTAATCCTCTGTTTTCCATTCTTCCTTCCAATCCAGGTAAGCCATTGTCCCATCAAACCGGACCGGAAGCCATACATAATCGGAATTGCAAGTATCGAAATCGATCGATACAGGCAGTTTGTCTTCCTCTTTCAGCACATAGTCGATTTCCGGGTCGAAGACCGACTTATAAATGTCGGCTGCGATGCGGGATTGCGTTCCGTCCGCAAAACGATCCCCTACAAGCTCCGGAAGGTTCGGTATCCATCGATCCGCGAGCGCGATATAGAGATCTTTCTTGAACGGGTGCTTAAAGACGGACGTAATCTGCGAATTATAAGACGTGCGCGACCGGTCGTCCGGATGCGGATCCCCCAGAACCTCCGGCGCAAATGAGTTCGGAATGGACTCTTTCAAAATAATAATAAGCTTTGCCGTCCGGCGCGACGACCAAATCGAAATCGCCGGCGCCCATGTTTAAAGGGCGAATATCTTTGTTTACGACCGTGTAGGGACCAAGGATATGGTCCGCTGTCAGGATCGTAGATTTTTGACCTTCTTGCCTCATGACTTTAACCCAACATACGAATTTCTGCGTCGACTGATTAAAGATAATATGCGGTCTGTCCATATATTGTGCAGGATGCAGCGGCGAATCAACGTCATCTACGTCCGGAGGAATGATCACGCCTTTGTCTTCCCAATTGTATAAGTCTTTGGAGGCGTAGCATCTTACTCCCCAGTGCCAAATCCCGCTGCCAGCCTTCGTCTTTTCTTTGTTTTCCCCATACCAATAGAACGTATCGCCTACGGTAATAATAGATCCGCCGTGGGCCTGAATACGTTTGCCCTCGGTGTCCAGCCATACCTGGCCCGGTCTGATCGAATTGTATGTCATGCGACTAACTCCTTCGTTGTAAACATCTTTGGGATTTCTCCTGAATACTGCTATTCTTTCACGCTGCCGAGCACGATCCCACTCATAAAGAACCGCTGCAGAAATGGATACACGAGCAGAATCGGCAGCGAACCAAGGAAGATCTGCGCGGATTTAAAGGTGCGGTCGCTGATTTTCGATAATTCCGCTATCGTTTCAAGACTTGCGTTATTAAAATTTTGCTGAATAATCACGGTCTGCAAGTAGCTTTGCAGCGGGTAATTTCCCGGCGAATTCATGAAGATGAGTCCGTCGAACCAGGAATTCCAGTGGAATACCATGGTGAACAGCGTGATGGTAGCTAAGGCCGGCGCGGATAACGGCACGTACACTTTCCAGAGTGTCGTCCAGTGGCCGGCACCATCCATAAAGGCTGCCTCTTCCAATTCCTTCGGCAAACCCCGGAAGAAATTGAGCAAGAGGATCATATTAAAGATCGGCACCGCTTGCGGCAATACAAGCGCCCATACGGAATCGAGAATTCCGGTGTACTTCACCATCATGTATAACGGAATAAGCCCGCCGTTAAAAAGCATCGTAAACACAAACACCCAAGCGTAGACTGTCCGCCCCCGGAATTTGTTTACCTCTTTCGACAGGGGGTAAGCGACGAGTATCGTCAGCACCATATTGACGCTCAAACCGACGGCAACGCGTTTGATCGTCACCAGGATCGACTTGAAAAACTCTTCTTTTCCCAGAACGTACTTATAAGATTCCAGCGTGAATTCGACCGGCCATAGCTTGACGTAACCTGCGGAGGCCGCGGAACTGGAGCTGAACGATACAGCCAGCACATGAATAAGCGGTAATATGCACAGAACCGACAAGAGAGTCAGGAAAATGTAATTAAACCCTATAAACATTTTGCGGCTCAGCGTAAAGCGTTCCACCATGATTGCTCGACTCCTCTCACTCTTAGAATATCCTGTAGTTGGCGAAACGGTAGGCAAGGAAGTAAGACCCCGAAAGCATAATCAGAGAAACGACCGATTTAAAGAGACCCACGGCAGTCGCTACTCCGTACTGTGCATCAACGATGCCAATCCGATAAACGAAGGTGTCGATAATGTCGCCTGTTTCATACACTTGAGGACTATACAAATTGTATACCTGATCGAAGCCGGCATTGAGGACTTGGCCCAAAGCCAGCGTTGCTGTCAAAATAATGATCGGCGCCATACCTGGCAAAGTCACGTATAGCGTCTGCTTCCACCGATTCGCGCCGTCAATAACCGCCGCTTCGTATAATGTTGGATTAATGCCGGTCAGCGCGGCCAAATATACGATGGTATTAAATCCGAATTCCTTCCACACGTCCGATGTAACCAGAACGGAGCGGAACCAGCCGTTGCTGCCCAAGAAATAGATCGAGTCAATTCCGAGCCAATTCAACATTTGGTTAACGATTCCGTAAGAAGGGGACAAAATATCGATCAAAACCCCTCCGAGAATAATCCAAGACAAAAAGTGCGGCAAATAGACCAAGGTCTGAACCGTTCGCTTGAACAGCTCCTTGCGAATCTCGTTAAGCAGCAAAGCAACCACGACCGGAACAATCAAACCGACCACGATCTTCATCACGGCAATGATAAGCGTATTCCAGATAATCTGAAAGGATCCAGGCAAGGCCATTACATAACGGAGGTTATCAAGGCCGTTCCACTTGGAATCGAAAATGCCTCGTGCAGGGTTGAAATCCTGGAAGGCGATGACGGCGCCGAGCATAGGACCGTAACTATAGACGAGAATTAAGATCAGCCCTGGCAGAATCATCAGATGTAAGGGCAATTGAAACTTCCAAGCGCGCTTTTTCCCCGGCTTAGCCGCCGATTCCACGATTGTTATTCGATCTTCTGTCACTTTATTCAACACGGCGGATCATCCTTTCTTGCCCATATGGCCGAATTCTGCCCTCACAAAGGACAGAATTCGGACTTTTTTGCCATTAATGGGCTTTCATTAATTCATTAACTTCCTTCGTCATATCATCGCCGCCAAGCTTCTTCCAGTTCGCTACGAATTTGTCGAAGCTGTCGAGTGATTCACCGAGAATAATTTGCGTAAATGTCTGGAGTTCAAGCTTTAGCAGCGTTGCATCGCGTTTAATCATCGTCTCCGTATTGATCTGACTGAATGCGTTCGGCATCAGCAATTTGTTGTTTACATAGTTATCGATAACGGCGAATGCGGAATCCTTTGTTCCGAAGATGCGATTGATTGCCCAGTCAAACGTCTCCATTTTTTCGCCGGCAAGATACTTTTTGATCGCTGGGTATGCGGTTATTTGTTCAGAATTCAATTCCGATTCGCTCTTCGTGCCGGCAACAATTTCTTTAAACAAACGATGCGTATTCAGGTTCTTCTCCGGCTCGGCGGCATAAATAGAATACTGCCAACGTTCAACACTGCCATCAGGGCTCTTTCTTAGATTGTTGGCTTCTTCCGGGGAGTAATTCTTACCGTAGGAAGCTTCAAAGAACAGGTTGACCATTTTGAGCAGCGCCTCCGGATGCTTGGCATTCTTGGTCACCGCAAGGTATTGCGGTGTGTTTAAATAAAGGGACGGCACTTGCGATTTCGCCGGCTGCCCGTCAACGGTCACGAGCGGGAAAGACTGTATATCTGCATTCGGATCGTTGTTCTTTAGATCCTGCAATTGAAGCGGCACCGGCATGTTGCCGAACCACAAGCCTATTTTGCCGGCAACGATCAGTTCCTTCTCCTTGCTCCAATCCTTCACGCCGAATTCGGGATCGATATACCCTTTTTTATACAACTCCTGCAGCTTACCTAGCGCCGTCTTCACTTCCGGCTGAATGCTCCCGAACTCGATGGTGCCGTTTTCCTTCTTCACCCAGTTGCCTGTTCCTTGCTGGCGCGGGTATGCGCCATAGCTATTGAAGAACCCTTCCAGCCCGTCGAAGAACCCGTACAGATCCTTATCCATGGCCATACCGTACGTATCCTTCTTCCCATTGCCATCCGGATCTCTATTCACGAAGGCGTCCATAATGTTGAACACGTCCTGCATCGACTTTGGCGGCTGGAGCCCGAGCTTATTCAGCCAGTCGACACGGACCCAAACCATCGGAGCATTGTTAAGCGTTGACGAAACTGCAGGAATCGCCAGCAGTTTGCCGTCGAAGGTAGCGGAACTCATCGCAGCAGTTCCCGACTGTGTCAACATGTCTTTGGCCATTGGACTTGCGTATTTCTTGTAGATCTCGGTTAAGTCCGCCAATTTGCCCGCTTCTGCTAATTGCCGCAGCTGCGAGGCGTTGAGCGGAACGATATCCGGCAGATCGCCCGAGGCGATCGAGACGTTCATCTTCTGCTCCCCTTGTCCTCCAGGCTCATTTCCGACAACGCTCCATTTATTCGTGAGCTTAATTCCGAGCTTGTTTTCATATTCCTTATACCAGACGTTGTTGTCGATCGTATCTCCCCCCGCAAACTTTACACCAGTACCGAGAATACGAACCGTCGATACTTCAATGGGTTTGGCATACTTCCCTAGATATAGATCCTCTGGATTCGCGGACTCCGATACGGGTGTTGCAGCAGCGTTGCCATTCCCCTCTTTGCTCGCGTTATTCACAGGATCATTGTTAGAACTGCATGCGCTTACTACTAAGCTAAAGACCAACAGACTGGATGCAGCCAATAATCTGACACGTTTTTTCATGCTTTGTTCCCCCCGGTTTTGTTTGTAAGAGATCTCAATCTCTTGAATTAAGTATAGTAAAAAGGCCCCTTCACCGTATATTGCACTCTGTTTGTATTCTTTACTTTCCTTCGCAAGTTTCGTTCGCGGACTTCATCTTCAGGAGGAAAGGAAAAAGGAAAGCCTCGATTTAGGCTTTCCTTGCAATGTTCTCGTAATACGGTACCGGGACAATAGTCTCTCACTCCCAGGCTAAAGTCTGCTTCTGAATTCCTGCGGCGTTACGCCAACATGCTTCTTGAAAAACCGAGTAAAGTAAGCCGCAGTATAAAACCCGACCGCGACGGCAACATCCTGCACCTTCGCTTGAGATGTTGCTAGTAAAGCCTTCGCCCGTTCCACTCGAATCTCTGTGATGTAGTCGGAAATGTTGCGTCCGGTATAAGTCTTATACAGACTGGAAAGGTAAGACGGATTAAGATAGACGACGTCCGCGAGGAAGGCTAGCGAAAGATCCTTGTCCAGATGCTCGACGATATAGCGGTTAAGCTTGTTAATAATGCGTTCAGTGCGCTCGTCCTGCTCTTGTTTCCCATGCCGAATAAGATTGCAGCCAATGTCGCTCAGGAACTGTACCGCCTGCTCCTTTGTCTTGTGTGCAGTTACGTCAAACAACCTGCGTATTGTCATCTCGGCATCCGCATCGTCACTATTATCGTTACGGTTCATTTTGTTCCATTGATTGAGCAAAATAACGGCAACGGCATAATACGTCTGCGCATAAACGGTGAATTTATTGGGCAAGCTCCGGAACAGCACGTTTAGCAGCTCCAAGAACAACGGCATCTGCCCCATCTCGACGGCGCTCTCGATTCTGGATATGTTCAGTGCAGGTGCCTCTGAGAATTGAGCCGCATTTTCCTCGCGGTATAGGAGAATCATTTCTTCCCCGTTGCCCAGCCCCAGGATCAGACTTTGCTTCAAAAGATGATAGTTCCTCGCGATATCTTCCCAATCCGCTTGGCTTCCGTAACTAATAAACGACACCGGTATTTGCAGCAGCGCCCTGCACGTTTGCTGTATACTTTCCAGCGTTCCCTGAATGTAAGCCGGCAATTCGTCCCACTCCCTTTCACCGGAAGCCTTCGGCTGGATTAGCCATACGAAGTAAGCGCCGCCGAGCATGACGGGGAGCATGACGACCCGGTCCATGAACTCCTCGGCAATATTTTGGACTGCATATAAGAGCAGCGATTGATCGGACAGGCTATAACATTCATCCCAATGGTCGACGCGGCCGCAGACCATTATAATCGCCTCTTCGGGACGGAGCAGCGTGTCGAGCTCCCGAAGGCGGGCGGGGAGATTGTCGGTTACGGGTCTGCCCTGCTCCACGAGAGCCGTAAACCACTCGCGGCGCAGCATCGGAAGAAGCTCCTTCAATTGGCCTTTGGCCCGGATCAGCAGGTCCTCGTTGCGGAGGTCTTCCTGAATCGCGTCCGAAGCGCGCTGTAAGCTTTTGACGATCGCTTCGTCGCCTTCGGTTTTCAGAATATAGTCCACGCCGCCTCCGCGCTGCGCTTGCTGCGCAAATTGGATATCGTTAACTCCCGTCAGGAAGATCACTTTGCAGCGCGGCCAACGGGTCTGTATCCATTGCTGCAGCTGCAAACCGTCCATTTCCGGCATGCGGATATCGCTTAAGACGATATCCATCTTCGTGCGGGATAGCCACCCCATGGCTTCCTCCGCAGAGTACGCCCGGTAAATATCCAGGTCCATGTCCGGCTCATCTTGCAACATCTCGTAAAGCCCGTCCACGGTAAACGGTTCGTCGTCGACGATCATTAATCTATACATAGGTTTTAACCTCCTTGCAAAGGAATCGTGATGATGATTTGAAGTCCGCCGAGGGCACCTTTGCTTAAATGCAGGCCAGCCGAGCCGCCATATTTAATCTGTAGCCGTCTGTGTACATTGATCATGCCCGTCGTAACCGTAACGTCCTGCTGTCCGTTCAGTAGTGCCTGTAGAATGGCAACTTTCTCTTCGTCAATCCCCCCGCTGTCTTCCACGCGGATGCGCAACTCGGATTCCGTCATGCGGAAATCGACTTCGAGTATGCCGCCCTTTGCTCTTTTCTCCAACGAATGCACAAACGCGTTCTCGATAATCGGCTGCAGAATGAGCCGAGGTACGAGGAGTTGCTCTGCCTCCTTCGGTATATCAGTGAAATGAACCGTGATGCGGTTGGAGAACCGAATCGACTGAATCTCCGTATAAGATTTTGAGTGAGCCGCTTCGCTGGCTAGTGTGACTTCCTCGCCATTGTCCCGGGTGATAAACTGGAAATACTCACCGAGATGCTTCGTCAATCCCATAATCCTTTCGTTGCCGTCCTGCTTCGCCATGCGGTACAGAATAAAAAACGCGTTGTATAAAAAATGTGGGTTAATCTGAGACTGAAGATGCTTTAGCTCGGCTAGGCGAATCCGATATTGCTGTTCGTATACTTCCTGGATCAATCGTTTGACCTCCCGTACCATTGCATTCAGCTGCTTGTATAAATAACCGAACTCGTCTTTGAAGGGATATTCGATTGACACATCGAATCGGCCTTGCTCAATCTTTCGGAATGAACGGACAAGCACCATCAGTGGCCGATGTATGATACGGTACATGCTGAACGAGAAGGCGATAATAACCAACACGGAGACGCCATAGAGGATAAATCCCCAGTTGCGATACCGTTCGAGCGGTCTCTCGACCTTATCGGACGGTACCATCATCAGCAGTTTCGTGTTTAGAATTTCCGACTTTTTGACGGCTAACAGATAATCCCGGTTGTCGATCGAGACTCTTCGGTTGCCTTCCTCCGCCGTGTATAACAAGGTTCTCGTCTTGTCGTCCAATGCCGGGGCGCTTGCGCTTAATGACGACCATACCATCTGGTCGCTCGACAGAACGGCAACACTGTCTTCCAAGGCAAACTGCTTGAGCTGTGCGGTTATTTCCGAGCTTGATATCTCCACGGCAATTAAAAACAACGGCGAATCGTTGAGGTACCCATACGGCATCGTAATAAAGACACGGTTATCCCAAATAAGAAAAGGCGAATCAAGCGGATTCACCGGGACGGATAGCGCCCGGAACATTTCGTCATTGAAATCGACAATCGAATTAGAATCGGATGCTACAATCCTGTTCATCTTGGGAATGAAGACCAATGCATTCTCGATAAAAGCACTTGATTGGCCCAACAAGTCCATCTGCTGCTTTAGCCGAAGCACCGAACGGTTCCGTTCAATGACCGTCATAATCTCCGAGGTTGTGCTGAGTTTCAATAGGTCCTCATCATTAACGTACTCCCGCAGAAGCCGCATTGTCCGGTCAAAGTCTCCGTCCAGGATGTCCATGTACAACTCTACGCGCGAAGACAGCGAACCTGCGATCTCTTGTCGAACTATGTCCGCACCGGCCTCGTTCATCTGAAGCCCTAAGTAGAAAAGCGGCGTCAGCACCATCAGAAAGGTCAGCGCAATCTTCGGCAGTATCGGGAGTGAGCCTAGTTTCTTGATCATCTGCATCTTTAACCTTCCCCTGAATAAAAAGTTGGTGTCGCATCGGTAGCATCTTCTATTATCATAGCGATATAATGAGGAAAAGAGAAAGCCGCAAATCGGCTTTCCCTTGATTCTTTTCTAATCAAGCTCGATCGATGCTCGTTTTCTGGCTGCCATTCCGGCTACTATTGTATAGCGTTTAATGGACGACGACTCGAACTCGACCGAGATTTTGATTTTGCGCGAAAGCCGTCTCTTCGTGTCTCCTTCACGCTGGGACGTCACTCGAAAATTGTTGCTGTTTGACCATAGCGCGTAAGAGATCTCTCGTGATTAAGTATACAAGAGAGGGGATGAGAGGCATATTAGACTTTATTTGGATTCTGAACTTTCGTTTGTGAGTTCTGTGCACAACGAGTTGATTTTTTCCCCAAAAGGATAAGTTTGAATTCCTGTAACTGTGGTCTCCACAGCAAATAGAGCTCCTGCATGAGGTTGGTTAAGCAGCTCCTCTTCCCTTAGACCGCAAGACGCCGTTGTAATGAACAATGTCCTCAGCTCGGGACCGCCAAACATGCAGGAAGTGACAAGAGCCGCCGGTACTGAAATCCTCTCCAGGCACTGCCTTGTTGCCGGATTCCATCTGGAGACTTGCCAGCCATTCCAATGGGCAATCCACAGCATCCCCTCGGAGTCTATCGTCATTCCATCAGGCCAGCCCTCTTCCGGCCTAAAATCGATTACACAGCGAGAATTTGAAATCTCTCCGCTGGGATCGTCGTAATCAAAGGCCGTTACTTCTTCCGATGCACTGTCTATATAATACATAGTCAAACGGTCCGGGCTCCAAGCCAAACCGTTCGATATGGTTATGTTGTTCAGCATTGTGCAGCACTTATGATCCGGGTCCAGGCGATATAAACTTCCTCTATGCGGAGCATCGTCAAGATCTTTGGTCCCGGCCCAAAAGCGTCCATGTGGATCGCACTTGCCATCGTTAAAACGGTTATTGGGCAGGTCACTTTCCGGGTCATATACAGGGATCAGTTTGCCATCATTCAGCGATAGAGTGTGGTATCCTGTTTCTGATACAACCATAAGTCCCCCACCCATTTTAGGAACGACCGCACTGATCATCTGGTCGAATTCTACCACATTAACCCGTTCGGAGCTTAGTTCTAAGCTATAAAGGCGACGATTTAGGATATCTACCCAATACAATGTTCCTGTTTCAGCATCCCAACTTGGGCCTTCTCCCAGCGGCGCCCTCACAGCCGCCGCAACTCTTAGTGAATTAATCACAATGAACTTTATCCCTCCTTAGCCAAACAAACTCTTAAAGGTCTGCGGTCATACCACCATCCGCAACTAGCGTAGCTCCCGTCATAAAGGAGTTTTCGGAGCTGGCCGCGAACATAATCACAGCAGCTATTTCCTCGGGTTGTCCTACACGACCGACCGGTTGCGCTTCATTCCATTGCTTCATGATTTCTTCCCGAGGCGCATTCAGCTTTTTCACACTGCTTTCAAGCATTGGAGTTTGTACAGCCCCCGGCAGCACACTATTAACCCGAATGTTCTGACGGGCAAAATCAAGAGCAATCGCCCTCGTCATCGCTACAATGCCCCCTTTGGAAGCCGAATAGGCAGAATACCCCTCTAGCGTAGCCAATGCATGAACGGAGCTTACATTCACAATTGAACCGCCGCCATTCTGAAGCATGAACGGAATGACTTCCCTGCAGAATAAGAATACCGAGGTAAGGTTATTCGTAATCACTTGATTCCACTGTTCCAGGCTCATATTGGTTAGACAAATTTGCGGGCAAGTTGCTGCGTTATTGACTAAAACGTCGATTTTACCGAACTTTTCCAGCGTAGTACGAACAACCCTTTTCACATCAGCCTCTGAGGAAACATCTGCCTGCAAAGCGATCGCTTCTCCCCCAGCGTCGATAATTTCCTGCACTACAGCTTCCGCTTTGCTGGCGGTTCGGTTCACGACGGCGACCTGTCCACCCTGGGCAGCGAACTTGTGTGCCGCGGCTCGCCCTATGCCGCCTCCGCCGCCTGTCACGATTATGACCTTCCCCTGCCAATTCATGTGAACATCCCTCTCTTCCTAACTTATTGCTCAGATATGAAAACACTTCGAAGTGTGCCGATTCCTTCAACGGTAGCTTCTACTATGTCGCCCGGCTTAAGCCATACCTGCGGTTTTTTTGCCATTCCTACTCCCGGCGGAGTCCCGGTGCTGATAATGTCCCCAGGCCGAAGGGTTATCGTGTTCGAAAGAAATGATATCAAATAAGGAATATCAAAAATCAATTCCTTCGTATTCGAATTTTGCATAACCTCGTCATTTAAAGTTAGATATATGTTTAATTTTCCGGCATTCGGGATTTCATTCTTCGTTACAATCCAAGGCCCCATGGGTGCAAAGCCGTCAATCGCTTTCCCGCGTGTCCATTGAGGTTCGTTCAATTGAATATCGCGGGCGCTAACGTCGTTTAGAACGGTATATCCAAAGACGTAATCCATGGCGGAATCCTTTGAGACTTTCTTTGCCGTTTTTCCGATTACGACAGCCAATTCCACTTCATAATCACACTGAAGCACCTCTTGGGGAATGACCACCTTCTCGTTGTGTCCGACTAGACAGTTATTATATTTCGGAAATAGAACCGGCACCTTCGGAACTTGCATGTTGGATTCAATGACATGGTCATGGTAATTCAACCCGATACATATGATTTTCTCGGGGTCTGTCAAAGGAGACAACAGCTTAACCTCATGCAAGTCATAAACCGGAGACCCTTCCGTAATATTTGCAACATCCGATTCGCCCATCTCGTTAAATTGAGCTATGAAATCCTTCGCGGTACCCCGAATGTTTAATTCTTTAATCGTATCGGTTCCTTCCAAGATTCCAACTTTAAGCTGCTGATTTTCATCATTCAAGCTATAATATTGCACTATTTTCATGATCGATTCCTCCACCTGAAGCTTAAAATACTTATTTCATCTATGGATTAAAGGTAGCACGAGACCGTTTACATCTACAAGATGTCTAACTTGTATACATCAAAGCATAATCTTTTTTACATACTGAATATGATTGTAAACCAATTGTTCCGTAGCAGCCGGGTCATTCTCTTCAAGCGCTTTGCGAATTTGCTTATGTTCACTCAAACTTCCCCATAAACGGCTATGATTTTTGTAAAATGTGGCCCTCACCGCCATCAAAAACTTATCCTGCAGCCTGGACATCGCTTCCGTGTATTCTTCATTATCCAACCCCTTGATCATCATCTCATGAAAATAGCGATCTAACTGCACGAAAGCTACGATATCCTCTTGCTGGACGCATTGCTCCTGAAGAGCTAGATTTTCATCCAAACTACGAAAAAAATCCGCATCCATCTTGCCTGTCAGTTCTTTGGCCGCGAAAGTTTCCAGGGATAGCCGCAACTGATAAATATCCATTATTTTTTTTAATGACATCTCCTGAACGATCACACCCTGGTTCGGCGTTAACTTCACTAGTCCAAGCATCTCGAGTCTGTCCATAGCCGATCGGATCGGCGTTTTGCTCATACTCAGAAGTTCGCTCAGCCGCTTCTCCGAAAGAAACGTCCCCCCTTCCCACTCACCGCTGACGATTTTCTGCTTGATCGTTTCAAAGGCAATTTCCCTTAAAGTGGTTCCTGTTGCGATCATACCGAATTCTTCCTTTCCAGATTTAATTGATTTATTATGATTATAAACATTTCTAATCGGAAAGGAAGCTGCTCATGAGTACATCGTCCTTACGTCATCAAGCCTATCTAACGATACATCAATGGATTGTTTCCGGAAAATTACCCAGGGGAAGAGCGACTTCCGAGGTAGAGTTAAGCGGCATGCTGGATATGAGCCGAACTCCGGTCAGAGCCGCTCTTCAACAGCTGGAGCAAGAAGGCTATCTGCGAATAGCGCCCAAACATGGAGTCATTATTCTGGATTCATCCGCCCAAAGGATAAGCGACCTTCTGGAAATCACAATTTCCTTCCTATTGTTCTCCGTACATTATGCATGGGATGTAAAACAATCTGAACTGGCGGATTATTCCGCGAAGAAACTTCTTTCCTTCAGGAATTTGCTGAAAGAGGCCGCTAGTCACCCTGGCGCTCTGATCGAATTTGAATATGACCTGTTGCTCGGTTTAATCGATATTTCCCGCAACGAAGAAATGTCCAGACTGTTTCGAAACACCGCATCCAGATTATTTTGGACTTCCAATACGAAAAGATGGAAAGCGCCCAACTACGGTGAAACAACTAAAATATTGGATCAACTGATCGAAACGATTCCAAGTGATTTAGCGGTATTCCGCGATGCTTTATTTCATTATCTTCAAGTATTAAAACGAACGTGGGTGTAGGCTTGTCGGCCTAAAGTAAAGGGGCGCATAGCGCCCCTTACCTCGTGACTGTTACCAGCTCAAAATGATTTTTGCGACCTTGCCCGGACCGGAGATCAGCTTCTCGAAGCTCTCGCTGCCCTGACTCATGGAGGCGAATTCAACCCAGGGGAGCATATTGACTTTCCCTTCCTCTATCCAACGCAATGCCGTATCAAAGTCTTTAGACGAGTATGCGAATGCCCCCATGGTTATCGTTTCGTTGCGTATCATATCATTTACTTGCAGCTTGCTTTCCACTTCATGCAAGCCTGTGAACACTACTTTACCGCCAGGCCGCACCGCCTGTATGCTGCCTCTGCGTGTCGCCTCCACGCCAACTGCGTCTATCGCAGCGTCAAAGTCCCCGCTCCATGACGGCTCCAGCTGTTCCAGGCCGGTTGCGGCGATTCCGCCGAGCTCTCTTACAATCTCGAGTCTGGCCTCGTTGCGGTCAAGCACAACAATATTCCGAAGACCATGCACTTGAGCAGCCTGAAGTGCGAATAGTCCGATCGGGCCGGCACCGTAAATAAGCAATTGGTCTTGCGCATTTAACTCCAACAGACGGCATACATGAATCGCGCAGGCAAATGGTTCGGCAAATGCACCTTCCCCGAAAGACACGTGATCATCGAGTTGATACACATTCCTTGCCGGGACTGCAACGATTTCGGCAAATGCCCCCGGCCTGTGGGCCCCAAGCAATTTTCGTTCGCCGCATAATTGAGATTGACCATTACGGCAGAAGCGGCAATGCCCGCATGTCACAAGCGGGTTGGCTGTAACGCGAGCTCCGACTTGCAACCCGTGCGATTCGTTTACTTCCGATCCCAACTTTTCAATAACGCCTGAAAACTCATGGCCCATGATCAGGGGCGGCTTGCGCAAAGAATTATGTCCCAGGTAGCCGCTGAGTTCGGAGCCGCAAATGCCCACCTGCTTCACCCGAATCAATACCTCATCGGAAGCGCAAACGGGGACGGCAACCTCACGAATGTTCAGGGACCGCGGCCCCTCATAAACGAGTGCTTTCATGCCCATTTCCTCCCCTTTACTGAACTCGTTCCCGTTTTTCCCAACCTTGCCTGAATAACGGCAGCCAGTGCCCTGGGTCATACGGATGCTTCGCAATTTCGTCCAAATTAAGCTCGAAACCAAGACCCGGCCTATCTGGCGGCTGGAGGTAGCCGTTCTCTACTTTGAACGATGGAGACAATACTTCCTGAGCCCATGAAGCATTAAATTCATCAAAAATTTCATGAAGGAAAAAATTCGGACTGGCCATATTCAAATGAGCGCAAACAATGGAGCAAATAGGGCCTTGCGCACTATGCGGAGCGGTTACGCCATTATGGGCGTGCACCATGCCGCAAATCTGTTTGGAAGCGCTCAATCCCAGGAATTGCGGCTCCAGCTGAACAATATGAACGGCATCATGCTTAAGAAGCTCCGCGAATTGCTCACGATTGTAGTAGTCTTCCCCGCATGCGATCGGTACCGGGCTTCGCTTGGCTACCTCAATCACAGACGATTGACGATACGGCGGAACCGGCGCTTCAAACCATGTCGGATAATACGGCGCCATCGCCTCTGCAAATTGGAGAGCTGTATGTACGCTAAAACGGTTATGCCCCTCAATCAAAATATCCACATCCTGACCGACGGCCTCGCGGACAACCGATATTTTACGGATGGCGCCAGCGAAATCAGCTCGCTCTACTGTTCGCCAAGCAGCCCCGAACGGGTCGAACTTCAAGGCCGTATAGCCCTTCGAAACTACTTCTCTAGCTTGGTTATACAAGCTTTCCTCGTCGGTACCGCCTCGATACCAACCGTTTGCATAACAGCGAAGTTTATCCTGGCACTTGCCCCCAAGCAGCTTATACACCGGTTGCCCTGTCGCCTTGCCCATAATATCCCAACACGCCGTTTCGATTGCCGCGAGTGCGGAGCCTTGAATTTGACCGCCGTCCGAGTAGACGTCGCGAATCATTTTTAAGGAGATCGCCTCCACATCAAACGGACTCATGCCGATTACCAGATGCTTAAGTTCATGAATCGCCGCCTCGACCGTTTTGGCAAAAGCATTTAAAGTTCCCTCGCCGATACCGGTAATTCCTTGATCCGTTTTCACTTCGACAAAAAGCCAGTTCTTCCAGGAGTTCCCCACGATATAAGTGCGGATATCCGTGATTTTCATGTTCAACACCTCCCTCGATCTATAGGATAAAAGTAGCACGCAATCGTTGGTATCCACAAGATGTCTAACTTGTATACATCAAGTTTCGAATTACGGGCCGATCTTCCCTGCTATCTCTAATAGTTTTAAAGAGTTAGCGGGGAAGGCGGGCACCTTGCCTTTAAGGAAAATATTCGATGCCCCGATCTCATACGAGCTATCACTCCATAAAGGCGCACATCCTGAAATGTTTTTTCTTATTCATACTGATAAAGTTCCACTCGAAGAATTTCGGGATCCTTGCCAAGCCTGACGTGATACACACCTTCATCCCCGTTCAGCACCCTACCTCTCCGCCAATTATCATTTTCAAACTCACCTTCTTCAATTCGGATAATGCCTGCTTGCTTGCGTTCATTACGCTTAGGCAAGAAGTTTACGGTATAACCATAGCCTGCCAGAAAAAATTCATTCTCACCGGTCTCAATGACAATACCTCCCGCAACAGGCCTGCCCTCTTCCGGCGTACCAAATGTGATTTTAATGTCATACTTGGTAAAGGATAATAAGCATCCCTTTTCTCGATTCTGCACGAACCCGGTCATGGCTCCAGTGCCGTTGTAGCGCTGAATCAATCCTAACATGTTGCCGAGCAGCTTATAGCTCTTTGCGAGATAGGGTCCAGTTCCATTTAATATAAAACCGGATTGCTCAATATTTAGCGCCGACAAAAGGGAGGCATCCACCGCGTCCACATTTTCTGAAAGGAAATCTTCAATTCCAAATGGAGAGAACCCTATAGCATCATGCTTGCCGAGTGCATAAAACACATTAGCGGCCGAAACCAGATCTCTTCTCGCCTCCGGAATGAATAGCGGGTTCCCATTGGTTGTGTATTCCTGGCAAATTTCCTTAAAGTTAGGCAAATAAATATCAGGGGCATAAATAGAAATCGTCGGTGCACCTACTTTCCAGACCCGCATCATTTTCGCTATGGGCCCTCCGCTGGGATACGTGCCCGGTATTCCCGGAAACTGTTCCAGCCAAGCGTTGACCATCATGGGCAGTGGATAGACCTGTTGACCTGCATTGGAAATCCGCTCCACCGCGCAGGCATAGTGATAAGCCATAAAGGTCTCATCAGCATCCTCGCCGAATGCTTCTTTCCAAGTTCCTTCAACTCCGAACGCATTTGACAAACATTCCGGAACTTGACCACTGAATAAGAAGTCAGCCTCTTCGGAGAAGTCTCGCGTAGCGCCCAAAAATCCAATTTCATTCTCGACTTGCATCATAATGACCGTATGTTCTTCGCCATCCACTTCCCTCAAATGAGACATAAGACGTTGAAATGCTCGGGCATCCGCCTCGACGGCCGCTTGGCAAAGCGGGGAAATAGTCTCCGACGCGATTTTACCTGGGTATCTTGCACGAAAATAGGTGCGATGATCTCTCTTCACCCAAGAAGGTGCGTAACTCGAAAGTCCATTCTTCCAAAGCCCGAACCAAAGAAACACAATGCGTACTTGTTCCTCTCTTGCACGGGTAATAATGCCGTTAACGAGTTCAAAGTCGAACTTCCCTTCCGCTGGCTCAAGCAACTCCCAATAAACCGGTACAATGACAGTGTTAAGATGCAGTCCCCTAAGGTAAGGCCATACTTTCTCGTCCATGTAACGAAGACTAGAAGCACTGGAATTATGAATTTCTCCGCCCAGAGCTATAAATGGGTGTCCGTCCACGTAGAGCCTGGTAACTCCGGCTTCATTTCTTAAGTGCGGTAAAGGTTTCATTTAGCTATCTCCTCCCGATATATGGCTGCGGGATCATTACCAGATGACTTGAAATACGTCACCTTCGGTGATTCCCTTCTCATTAAAGGTATCGACTCTTACATATACCGGTTCCCCTTTGATTAATGCGCCAATTGTGACCTTATTACTCCCCAATACCATATAACTATGATACAGTTTATCCGGTGCGAAGCCCCACAGAACATTGTATCCAACAACTTCTGCTTGATTCCAATTCACATAAAGATCGAGTTCGCTTACCATTTCGGTTTTGATTCCGGTTACTTTTTCCGGAAGTTCCCCTTTGCCAATTCCAAATACTCGCAAACCGGAAATACACGCTGCTTGATTGTAAGGAAGCTCCTTAACCGTACATCTAATATATTGAACTTTCATTCCATTTTCTCTTACGATAAAATCATGCGGTAAATCCGTAGCTGCATTGGTTTTATCTTCTATGACAAAATACTCTTTTCCATCCACTGACCCTTCCAAAAGCCACCTGGTATGATGCTTACGTTGATCAATGTGTCTCCCCTCTTGGAAATCTGCTCCCTCAGGAATAGGAATATTCAACGCATCATCTGCAAAATTGACTTGAATCGCGTAGACGTCGCAGGAGTGTAAGAGATCGATTTGAAGCCATTCACCGGGACTATTGGACGCTGCTTTCCACCAGGTACGAACGTTTTCATCTATAGCTTTCGACGCATCTTTACCCGCTTCAAAAGTTGATGCAGCTGCCGGTTTGCCATACGAGAGAAGCATCCATTCAGGGTTACTCCATGGGTTCATCACAGCCTGTTCGACCTTTATCGGCCAGTCTCCATATCGTTGGTTACAGAACAGTTCTCCATCCTGATCGAAACCGGCTGGCCAGAACCCCAACCGTCTTTCAAAATTGTGGTTGACACTGATTCTCATAGTGGAGGCGTGCCAATAGTTTCCATGATGATCCTCCATTGTCGATCCATGTCCGGCACCCGGAATAAATCCTCCCGGCTTATAGGAGTATGGATTGTTTTTGGCGAGTGTAAATGGACCCAGCGGATTGTCCGACACATAAACGGCATCTGAGTACGTGTTAAACTCTGTAGCCGGACTGGCATATTGTAAATAGTATTTGCCGTTATGTTTATCCATCCATGCGCCCTCGATGTACGGATCATTCTCAAACACTGTTCTCAGATGATTCAACTGTTCATCCGTAATATTGGGGATATTTCTCGCATTCAGTTGAACCAATTCCTCAATCTGTTCCGGGGTTCGGGGCGTAATATGGTTTTCGCCATTTCTTTCATACCCTTTAACGGATGGGTTACTGAAGATCAGCGCGACCGGCTCCGTTGTCGGCTTCATCCCCTCAGGGTTTAACTCTACTCCATAGATGGGTTTATCATTGGAACATCCCCAGTAAAGGTACACTCTGCCATCGTCATCCAAGAACAAATTCGGATCCCAGAAGGGGAAGGTCCCTTCAATCTCCTCGAAAGATCCGTTGATCGGATCTTTCGTTCGGTAAAATGAGCAGTTACGAGAAGAATTCGATGCGGAAAAGTACATGTATTCTCCAATGACTCGAACATCCGGGGCGTAATCGTAGATCGGCAGATCCGTTAGAGGATGGAATTCCCAATCGGCTAGATTGTCACTCCAAAGAAATCCAGCCGTCATGGACGGGAAAAGATAATATTTCTGATTAAAATAAATCATGGATGGATCGGCGGCTTCCCTGTTGATTTTCATAATTCCGTGCTGTTCAATAAATTGATATTTGTATGGCATGTTAATTGGATTACAGATAAATGTCATTTCCTCAACCCCTAACTTTATATCTTGGAACACTACAAACCACCAACTGTACAATCAGCCCTCGGCAGCTATAATTCGAACGCCCCACGGCTCGATATTGAGCGCCTCTCCTTGTTCCACACGTTCACCGGACAGCAGTTCAATCCCGCCTAGGTACGGATAGAAAAAAGTCTGCGTATTATCTATTATTCTTTGACTTTAAGTGATAAACAGTCCACCTCTTGATAGGCAGGGTACCGGTATTAGTAACGGTTAGCCGCTCAATTTCCGTGCAATTCCAAACATCATATGCAATTACCTCATACTCATACTCAGTGCCGTCGAACGGTCCGCACCAAAGTCCTTTTCCAGGGAGATCGTAACGGCAGAAAATCAGGTATTCGTCCATATCCCGGTGTAAGGTAAAATAGTGATGCCCATCCGTGTTTAGCGCATCCCTTTCCATACTTTGGAAACCGCATGTTTCTATGATCTGCTTCATGAACTTGAGTCGAGGTGCGCTTTGGCCTATCAACGTGCCACCATACGACCAAAATAGATCTTTCCCGTTACCGTTAGACTTGATAACCTCACCGTGTGTTGCATATCCCCCGGCCATTGCCGAAAGCCAATGCCGCAAGACAGTTGTTTCGGCGTCACTACTGCCCCATTCTACTTTCATGTTTCCTTCGTACTGATATTCATCATTCACGATTGGTTTCATGTATTTGTTTTTTAACTCAAGAACGAGTGTATAAGTATCCGGATGTTGATAGCTGACGTGAGTCATCCAGTCACGGTTAGGATAAATAAAACCAAACGGAATATTATGAATTGATATTGGATGACTGTAGGGGTCATTCGCCTTGATTGTCGCACCGAACAAATCCCAATCTTTACGATCCATCCGTACATAAGTTTTACCTTCCGGCGTATTATCAACGTCAAACTCATTGGCCAAAGACCACCATACGTTCCTGTACGCAGACAAGCGCGCGATAATATAGTTAATATAGGTTAGATGATCATCCTGTTTCATTCCAAGATCAATTCCCCAACAATCGTAAGGATGGAACAGTATCACGTCAGCTTCAATCCCAAGTTTTAATAGATCCATGACTCGATCTTCTAAATTTTGAAAATACTCAGGACAAAACCGCTGAAAGTCAAAAGAATTTGGTTCGCCTTCAAACGGGAATACGGGCGGCTCGTAGGAGATATCGATCTCGCTCACCTCGCCACCAATTCGCATGAATTTCGGAAATACGAGCATACGTATTTTATTAAAACCATACTTGGAGGAAGATTCCAGCGTCTTCCGTCGAACTTCTTCCGGACGGTAAGTCCAGGCGTATGCAGTAGTACCCATAACAAAAAAGGGAGTACCGTCTGCGTAGGAAAAATGTGTACCTATTACTCGGATAGGTCCATGATTTCCCTGAGAAGGGGCTGCTACATGAAACATACCTTCGAGTCCTTCAAAATCTGCATAATCTGATAACACCCTGAATCGATATTCCCCCTGCGATTCCGGCATATACCGAATTTTCCAAGTATCGCCTCCATCATGAAAGCCCCTAATTCGCTTCCATCCCTTCCCACTCCAAAACTTCCCATAAAGGTTCACATCCCTGAATGGATTAATGAAGGTATGAGAAGCCTGCAATTCAACTTCAAATATGTCCCACTGCTCAACGTTGTGTGTAAATTTCATCTCGTTTCGCGCCTCAATTCAATTGTAAATGCCAATCTCAAATTGATGTTCTTTAATTCCGTCCCTGCTTCCGGGCCTTTTGCGTAATCGACATGACAGTCACAGAAACTAAAAACACTCGAGGTGCAGCCGTTATGTTGCCAACTTGTATGCACGATACCCAATAGAACTAATTACAGTCAGGACCAGACATCGCTTCATTCCACCAACCGTACAATCAGCCCTCGGCAGCTATAATTCGAACGCCCCACGGCTCGATATTGAGCGCCTCTCCTTGTTCCACACCTTCACCGAAGAGCAGCTCCGCCCCGCCTTGGTACGAATAGACGAACGTCTGCGTATCGTCGGAATAGTTGAAATAGAACCGTACCGTCCGGCCCGCTCTGTTCACGCCGGTCTTCACAATCAGCGGAAACGCGAGCTGCTGGTCCGTTCCCCACAGCCCCGCCGCATCGACGGCCGACCGAAGCACGCGCCGCATCGAAGCGGCATCAAACAGGCCGCCGATATACGTCGCGCAGCCGCTTCCGTGCCGGTTGCGGGTCGCCGCAGCATATTGTCCCCAATGCGGATGGACGTAGGAGGCGAGCACCTCGGCCTGTTCGGACATGGGCGTCAGCAGCTCCATAAAGCTTTCCACCGTCCCCGCTTCCTCAGCACCGTCGAATAGTTTGCCCGCAAGTCCGACACCTTTCGGCTCGACGAACATGCTGTACGAGACGCCGCAGGCTTCCGAGATGATGCCCGGTTGACTCGTAGTCCGCACCTTCACCGTATCATCGGCGAAGCCGCTCTTGAAGGAGTAGACGACATGACCGCCTCCCGCTGTATAAGCGTTCAACCGCTTCAGCGCTTCGTCCGGCACCGCGTAAAGCGCAGGCACGACGATCAGTCCGTAATCGTCCAGGCATTCGAAGGACGGATGGATAAAGTCGCAGGACACATTCATCTTATAGAGCTCGTCGTACATCCGGCGGACAACATCGTTATACGTTCGTCCGTCGGGAAGCTTGAACCATTCCAACGCCGTCAGCGCTTCGTTGCTGACCATGACCGCGACCCGATTCGTCTTGCGCAAGCCGATCAGCTCGTCAGAGAGCCGGGCGAAATCGTGGCCAATCGTCATCGCTTCGTTATAAACCGGGTTCGGCTGCAAATCGTGACTCAACAAGCCCTTCCAGTACGTTTCGATCGAGTTGTGAATCGAATGCCAGTGCCAGTAGGCAACCATCGAAGCACCAGATGCGACATGGCTGAACGCCAGAAGCCTCAACTGGCCCGGGTACGGCGTCATGTTCGGAAACGCCTGTGCCTGAGTCTCTAGTACAAGGTAGTTTGCCCGTTTCAGCGAACGCGCCATGTCCCCGCCGAACGATACCTCGATGCCGGTCAGCTTGCTTTGGGAAGGATGGTAAATGTCGACGCCCGCAATATCGAAAGGCGCCGCTGCAGCGAAGTGGTCCACCGACGGCTGCACACCGTACGAATACCCTCGCCATTCGAAGTCAAAGTTCTGCGTGACGAACTGGCCGGGACGCTTGTATTCGTTTACGATAGCGACCTGCCAAGCGAGGAAGTCAGTCACCAGCTTCCGCTGGAAACGTGCGAATTCAGCTCCTAAACTGCCGTTGATCGTGCCAATGACAGAAGGGAAGTCCTCCCAGCTGTTGATGCGATTGCTCCAATAGTCTAGGCCAAACCGCCGGTTGATCTCATCCAAGGATCCGAATTTCCCTCGCATGTATTTGACAAATTGAAGCTGTACATTTGGTCCTGCCGTGTTATAGTGCTTCGTTTCGTTATCCGTTTGATACCCAATAACGGCGGGATGACTAGCCACTCTCGAAATCAGCTTGCGAATAATCCGCTCTGCATAGAATAAATAGACCGGGTTTGTAATGTCCATAATCTGTCTGGGGCCATATTTACCCGGCCCAAGCGGCGTGATGGCAAGCACGGCGGGATGTTCCTTCACCATCCAAGTCGGGACAGCATAGGTCGGCGTGCCGACAATAACGTGAATGCCGGCAGCGTGCATCGCGTCAAGTACCCGGTCTACGGAACTGAAATCGAAGTCGCCGTTCTGAGGTTCATGTGTACTCCATGTCGATTCCGCGATTCGGACTACGTTAATACCGGCTTCTCTCATCATCCGAATGTCTTCGTTCAGCCTGTCATTAGGCATGTACTCATCATAATAAGCAACACCGTAGAGAAGTTCTTTAATCATTACTTAAATGCTCCTTCTGCTAATTGGACGTATATTAATCTGAAGTTTTCTAGATATTACCTATTTAAAAAATCCCGGTCATAGACCGGGATTCTGAAGGTGTTCAGCCGGTAGCCAAGATGGAATGCAAAGAGGTTCTTGGACTAATTGATCATCCTAGCTTCAATTATGATGCGTTAAGGCGCTGATCCAACGCTTTGGATTATTGATTGAAAGTCTGCGTAGGTTGTGACAAGCGGAGCAGACTCCCAGGTCTTCTGTGCCATCACCCGCAGCCTCGGGAAGATCGATGCGGCCACTTGCTCTTCGGTCAATCCGTTCACGTCGTTCCAGAAATTAAGTGAAGAACCAAGGTTGCGGGGTTCAGCCGCTCCAACGTCATAGAGCGGTGTCAGAGTCCCGCTGCTTCCATCCTGATAGTTGTATGCAAAACCGTGGAAGAGATTCACGGCCCAGTCCTCGTACATGTGCTGGATCGACGGCACGGGCGTGTAGCCGTAATCAGGAAAGTCGTACGTAGGCCAGAAGCCGGAGTTCTGGATGGTGTACCCCTCGAGCAGGAGCTGTTGAGGTGATACCGGATTCGTAGGACTAGGGTATGGGGTGTTCAGGTCCGTCCACCAATCTATGACGACGTTTTTGTCGATCGGAATGGTATGATCCGGTGTGGTAGAATCGTTCCAAATCCGTAGTGTTTTACCTTTGGCACGGACCAACCCATTGATTTCATTAATCAATCCGTGAACACCGTCCTTCGCCGTGGCAAGCGGCCCATATGTCTGTTTGGCGTACTGCTCGAGCTGCGGATAGTTCTGATATTCGCTGTCACCAAGGAACTCATCAGCCCCCACGTGCCAGTACTTCCCCGGGAATAGCGGGAGATACTCTTCGATCAGATTATGCAAGAACTCCCGAGCAGCAGGGATCGTGTAGTCGATCTTATTGGGGACGGCTACACCATTCTGGTCTTTCAGTTGAAACTCGGGGTGATTCTTCAGAGCCCAGCCCATGTGCCCCGGCATGTCGATCTCGGGTATGACCGTGATATGGTAGCTCGCCGCAAGCGTCACCAGCTTTCGAATCTGATCTTTGGTGAGGAACTGTGGCGATTGAAGGCCCTGGCCGCTTTCAATGCGCCAGCCCTGATCATCCGTGAAATGGAGGTGGAGATAGTTGAGCTTCAGATAGGCCATTTCCCGAACCCGCGCCGCAAGCCAGTTGTACGAAATGTTACGGCGGGCTATGTCCATCATCAGTCCGCGCTCGGGATAGCGTGGCCAATCCCGAGCGGCGCCAGCAGGTACTGAAGGGGACTGTTTCAGCAACTGGAGCAAGGTGCGAGTCCCGTAGAAGGCGCCTGCCGATGTGGTCGCCTTGATGTTCACGGACGATCCGACTGTGAGCTTATATCCTTCATCACCAATCTGGGTATCCTGTGAGCCAAGCTCAAGCAATATGTCACCTGGATCGGGATCCTTTTTTGTAATCTTGATTTTGACTTTTTTTCCGGTCAACGCTTCCAAGTCATCGGCAAAGACCTCGGCATCGGAACGAAGTCGAGATTCGTCTGATGGATGAATAAGAACATAGGGGTGCTTACCAATTTGGAACGATCCTGACGATCCCGTCCACTCACGCAGAGCCGGGATGGTTGTTGGCCGCGACGAATTAGACGAATCAGCTTCTGCTATCGCCCCCACGTTCAGCAGCATTACGACAGCCAACGCAGAACCGACTACACCTTTCCATACTTGTTTCATCTTTTGACATCCTCCTAATTATTAAAGAATTTTAGGGTATAGTCGAAGCAGGTGGTACAAGATTCCTTTAATAACCAGAATTTTTCCTCTCACCCCTCCTTTCATTCTCATTTAGTTCACTTCCATTCTTCAATGCAACTTAATTTGGGTCTAAACTGCTCATCTTCTCCCAGAAAATCATTTCTCTTTAAATGGTTCTGACCCAAGCTACCCTTTTACCGCGCCTGCCGTAACACCTTTAGTAATCTGTTCGTTAAATAGCGCGTAGATAAGTATTGCTGGTACCGATATCAATACCATTACGGCAAACTGAGAGCCGTAATCGGATGAGTACAAACCTGTAAAATTCTGAACTGAAAACGGCAATGTCTTATAAGTATCCCTACTTAAAAACGTTGCTGCCATAATGAATTCATTCCAACAAGTCAAAAAGGAGTTGACCGCAACCGTGACGACGGCAGGCATCATCAATGGAAGGATAATTTGAAATACAAGTCTAAAGATACCGCAACCGTCAATGATCGCTGATTCTTCAAGCGCAGACGGAATAGTACGCATAAATCCTGAAAGGATAAACATTCCTAATGGTACATTTACAGCTGTATAAGGCAAAATCAGTGCCCAGTAACTATCCCTCAACCCTAATGTCTTAAACATAGCAAAGGCAGGCAGCAAAGTTGCGTGAAGAGGAATCATGATACCAAGCAGAATGATCGTATAAAAGATGCCTCTGAATTTCCACCTCATTCGGGTGAATGCGTAGGCCAGCATTATAGATATTAAGACCGTAAGAACAATCGAGACGCCTGATACGACGATGCTATTTGTAAGATATTTCAAGAAATTACCATCAACCCAAGCATTTGCGTAATTTCCCCACTTTGGTGAGCTCGGCCACTTAATAAGTTCCGATGAATAAAACTCACTGCTATCCAAGAAAGAGTAATTCACCAACCAGATCAGAGGAAATAACTGCACAAGAGCAGCTAAGATACAACATATCCATAGACAAACTTTCTTCAATGATTTCATTCCCCAAACCTCCTAATACTCAACTGAGTTGCGACTCGTGATTTTATTGCTGATGTAGGAGGCAATTAAACAAATGATAATAAACAATATCGAGATTGCATTGGCATATCCATACTCACTTGCCTTGAATGCCTTGTTATATAAATAAACGGCTAAAAATTGCGTGGCATCTCCAGGACCGCCGCCCGTGGTCAAATAAACTCCTTCCATTTGTTTCAACGCCGCGATAATCGCCAGAGTAACCTGAATCGTAATTACCGGGGATAAAAGAGGGACCGTGATCTTCCAATGAAGTTTAAATCCAGAAGCCCCATCCAATCGCGCCGCCTCATACATATCCTCCGGTATTCCTTTGACTCCCGCATAGTAAAACAATAATCCCCATCCAAATCCCGACCAAATTAAGATAAGGAGCATTGCCCCCAAAGCCGTGTTCGTATCAGCCAGCCAAGCATGTTTTAACGACCCCAAACCGATTGAAATAAGGAACTTATTAAATATGCCAAAATTGGGATCGAGAATGGACAGCCACATTTTTGCGATAACGACAACTGAAATTACGCAGGGGATGAAGAAAATCGTGCGAAAAATCTTCTCAGCCTTACCTCCGATCCGGTCCAGCAAGAGAGCAAAAAAGATACATAGCGGATGTTGGATAAAGATGAAACCCAGACCGAGCAGAAGAGCATTTCGTAACGAAACCCAAAACTGCTTGTCATGAAACAGTAAATTTCGATAATTGTCCATACCAACCATCGTAATCTTCGTTCCTGGTCCCATTGTTTCCGTGAAAGAATAATATCCACTTAAAATAATCGGAGCCAGAAACATAAATAAAAATAACAGTAACCCTGGAAAAACAAAAATTAAAATGGACCATCTATTACTGAGTACTTTTTGCATGATGCACCACCTCATACTTTTAAAAGTATGGAGCAGGTACTCAGCCCTACCCCACACATTTAGCCTAGCCCTGACCCATACTTTACTTATTTTGATTGTTTATCAATTGCTGCCTGTAACCTGTCGACCAGTTGTTCAGGCGAAGATGATGCACTGAAGAATTCACCGAATACATTTTGGATATCATTTTTTAAGCTAGGGGTACCATGGTCAATCCAGGAGATACCAGGTGTGGATGTGGCACTTGTAAGAATGTCACTCATTTGCTTTTGGACTTTGGATTCATTGCCTGCCAATTCATATTTTTGTGCCGGCACAAGGCCTCCAACTTGCCAGCTTACTTTAGGCCATTGCCCAGCACCCATCATGTAATCAAAAAATTTCTTTGCTTCTTCCGGATGCGGGGACGCACTGACTAGGGAAACGCCTCCACCATTCCACGCCTGCAAATCGGTATCTTTGCCCTTTCCGCCGCTTACGACAGGAAATTTAATAACTTCCAGGTTGTTTCGGAACTCTTCAGGAAGGCTTGCATTTGTAGCCATGCCAGATTCCCAAGAGCCCATATACCACATTGCTGCTTTCCCTTGCGTAAACAGGTTTTGGGACATTCCGTAGTCAGCCGTCATAAAGCCATCTTGGAACAGACCTGCATCCCGGAACTGTTTGAAAATCTTCGCCCCCTCGAGGAAGCTTGGATCATCTTTTAAGGACTTCTTGCCGTCCACTGCATCCAGAATGGCTTGCTGATCGCCATTTACGCGCTGAACAACGTTTTGGTACAACTCCGCCAGATTCCACTGATCCTTCCCATTCATAGATATTGGAGCAATGTTCTTTTTACGGAATTCCTTCGCGGCAGCGATCAGTTCATCGGTTGTCGTCGGTATTTTCACGCCGTTATCTTCAAACAATTTTTTGTTGTAATAAATGACTTCATAGTCGCTGCTCCTAGGTAGTCCGTACAGCTTGCTCTCATACGTAAAGTTCTTAAGTGAACCCGGCAGGAAACCGAAGCTATCGTTGTTATAATCTTTAGGATTCAATTCCTTTACATATCCGGCTTGCCGCAGAGCATTTAGTTCTGCTCCACCAAATACTGCAGTGATATCAATTGGTTCGTTCGATGCCATATAAGTTCTTAACTTATTCGAGAAAGGCTCCCCTAGTGCTTCAACCTCGATTGTTACATTCGGGTTCTCTTTCATGTAATTGTTAATAATCGTTTGTTCAGCAAGTCCTTGACCAGCTTTCCGATCCGGCAAGTTCGAGAAGAAACGTAACGTTACTTTTTTAGCCGGTGCTGCAGAATCCGTAGCGGAGTTTGGACTGGAACTCGAATTGCCATTGTCATTGTTGCATGCTGTCAATAGAACCATCAGACCTAGTGATGCGAAGAGCAATTTGCTTGCAGTCTTTCTATGCATTTGTATTCCCCCTTGGAAGTTCATTTTGTTGCTACGTGAGCAATCTTATCATGGACATCGTGAAATTTCAGCGGAGAAAAAGACAGTAAGGTTGAAATTTCGTAACTGTTAGCAACACCCATATTGTTCCCGTTCGAACACGTGATTATAATTGATAGAATGACACCTTGATGAGGAAAGGGCGGCGAACCTTATGAAAAGACTTTACTTGGATTTAAGCATACGTCTCAAAATTTTCGTCGTATTCTATTCGGTTATTGCACTAATCACGTTTTCAATAGGTTTTTATTCGTACCAGACAGTCAAAAAACAGATTATCGATAAAGTTAGTACGACCAACATTGGAATCATAAGAGAAATCGGGAACAGCATATCCTCCATGCGTAAGCAAGTTGAGGATTGGGCAACCGTATTCATTTCTTCTCAGCCCATTCAATCTGAACTTTCACAAGGAGGCAGCTCAGGTGAGTCACTAGGGAACACCCTTTATAATGGACCAACAGCCTCCATTATGGATTACATGCTGACTACCCGCATTTTTGATTACTTATCCCTTTATGGAGCCAAGGAGAATCCTCTTTTTAGTGAATCCACTGGCAACGGCAGCAATCCCTATGCGCTTTCCGATATTCACGAAAGTCCAACTTATTCGGAAATTCTTCAGAAAAATGGTGCTCCACTTTGGTTTCCGTTAACGGATAAAAAAAATACATTTGTTCACGATGACCAAAATGAAATGATTGGCATGAGCAGAATCGTACGTAATGTTTACAACGGAAAACATATCGGATTATTGTTTTTGGGCATTAACACGGAAACGGTCCGAAAGCTTTATCTAAAAAATCTTTATGATAATGATCATGGTATCGTCTTATTGGATCAGAAAGGTACGCTATTAATGCAAGCAGGAATGCCACAATATCAGATGGATGGGTTCATAAAGGTTTTAAACGGTATAGATGACAAATCGCTAACAGGGACCAAAATCGTAACAGTAAACGGTGAAAAATTGCTAGTCACCTTTAGCACGATGGATTCCTTAGGTTGGCGTGTTTTTTACACGGTCCCCCTTGCTTTCCTCACAAATGAATTGAATGCTATAAAAGAATTCACGTTCATCTTAATTTTTATATGCCTAATTCTAAGTTTGCCATTAATGCTGGTTTGCACAATCTTCCTTACAGCACCAATTAAAGCTTTGCAGAGATCTATGAAGAGGTTTCAAAATGGAAATTTCGAAGAACGTGTGAACATCAAATATCGGGATGAGATTGGTGAACTTGGTAGGGGATATAACAGTATGGTTTTGAAAATCAAAACCTTAGTAAATGATGTCTATCTGCTTAAACTTAGCGAAAAAGAGGCAGAGCTCAAAGCCCTGCAAGCACAAATTAACCCACATTTCCTCTATAACATGCTGGATACAATCTTTTGGGAAGCTCAGACTTCCGGAAACAAAAAAATTTCCGATATGATTATTAGTCTTTCTCGGCTGCTTCGGCTTAATTTAAACCGTGGCAGCAGTCTAACCAGTGTAGTGAAGGAAAAAGAACTTATTGGCCATTATCTCGCTCTTCAGAAGATGAGATTTGAGGAAAAGCTTCAATACAGCATTGAAATCCCATCTAAGCTGGATCATTACGTCATTCTAAAACTGATTCTTCAACCTTTTATTGAAAATGCAATAATACACGGAATTGAGAAAAAACATGAAGGTGGAGCAGTTAGAGTTTCTGGTAATTTAGCCAACAACAATCTTGAATTTCTGATAGAGGATGATGGAATCGGGATGGATGAAATTACAATAAATAAAATTATGAATTACGTCCCTCCAAGCAGGTCCAATCTTTCGAGCGATACCAGCGGCTACGGAACTCACAATGTTTTTGCACGCTTGCAGCACTTTTATAATGATCAATATACGCTAAGAGTGGAGAGTCAGATTGGTGTGGGTACAAAAGTATTTCTTCGAATCCCATTAAATCAGGGCGAGAGGGAGGTAATCTTATGATTAACTTACTGATAGTTGACGATGAAAGGCGTGCCCGTGAAGGGATCCGAAATGCAATTGATTGGAATTCGCATGACATCCATATTGCAGGTGAAGCTTGTGATGGGGCTGAAGCGCTCAAGATAATTAAACAATTCCCAGTAGACATCATGATCACTGACATTCGAATGCCAGTTATGGATGGCCTCGAATTAATTAAGGAAGTGTCGGTATTATATCCTAACATTCGTAACATTATTTTCAGTGGATACGATGAATTTGCTTATGCTCAAAAAGCCATGACGTTCGGCACATGCGAATATTTATTAAAACCGAGCCGGCCGGATGAGATTCTGGACGTTATCAAGAAACAAGCAAATCATATTAACGAAGAAAAAAAGCAAAGTGAAGCGTTGGACCAATTACGCATTGGTTTTCAAAGTAGCTTGCCTTTGTTACGGGACCGGACATTGAGTCGCTTGGTATTATCAGAGCGTCCCCCATCTGATCGTCTTGAGGCGATGCTAAGCCTTAACCACATTACATTTCCAAAGATGCTGTTTGGCGTTCTGGTGCTTGAAATTGATAATTTTTACACGTTGGAACAAAAATTCAATTATAAGGAGATTGAGCTGTTTAAGTTTGCGATTAAAAATATCACGGAAGAAATACTTTCGCAAACGCTCGTTTGTGCAGCCTTTGAACATCAGGACAGCATTGTATTGATCCTTAACACAGATCAGTGGATTGATACGATGGCTTTCCAGGGGATTATGATGGAGTTACAAACGGGAGTTAGTCAGCATCTTCCACTTACAATTTCAATAGGTGTTGGAAGTATGGACAAGGGAATTTCCTACCTTCATTCATCTTACCGTGAAGCTGTAGATGCACTAGAAAAACGGTTTTTTAAAGGCTCGGAAAAAATCGTTAATTACATGGAGGAGGATATAGAAGCAACTTCATATCCCCTTTCTGAAGAGAAAGCCATTATTCAGGCCATTATCTCTGGTAGTCGGGAAGTAATGGTCGAAAAGTTTAATGCATTTCATTATGCATTAAAACCCGAAAGCAGCTCGAAAAGCCATGTTCTCAACTCCATGCTTGCTCTAGCTTTTAGTTTGTTTCACTTTTGTATCGAAAAAAACATAAATACCGATGAAATCTTCGTCGAGGATTTCCCAAAGCTGTCAAAGATCCTCACTAGTTCAAGCATGGATGTGATTAAAAGTGTAATAACAGGGATTATGTGCAGAATAAGTGATCAAATAAACTCATCCAAAAACAATAATAGGATATTTCTAGAAGCTCTGGCTTATATAAATCAAAATTACAACAAAGATATCAGCCGAGACATAGTGGCAAGAGAAGTTTTCATAACCCCTGGCTACCTGGGTATTCTTTTTAAACAGCAATTAAACATGGGTTTTTTAGAATATTTGCATAAGATCCGAATCGACCGTGCCATAGAGTTGCTCTCTAATCCTGGGATCAAAATTAGTGAAATCGCCTATCAAGTCGGTTATCAAGATGAAAAATACTTCTCTCAAGTTTTTAGGAAGTACACTGGGCTGACCCCAAATCAATATCGAAATAATTTGCCTATACGATGAGAAATTGAGCAGGAGGGGGCTAGTCGTCCCCTTCTCTAACCACCAATGCAGTTATTTTGTAACTTGTACATGAAACGCTAAACACTTCAATCCACCTGCCGGACAATCAGCTCAGGATATTCTTGTCACAAAAACACCCGTTCCGATTCCCGGAATTGGTGATGAGCGAAAGTGAGGTAAACATAAATAACACTTGATTTATCAAGGTTTTCTTAGATTGAACTTTTTAAATTTACAAAAATGTTACATAATGTATATAATTGTATTAAATCGTTTTCATACTTTGTTTTGAAATCCCGTTTTTGCTCCGATTTTATACGAAATAAAGAAATATTTCACAGAAAACTGTATAATGAGATTCATACAGCATGAATGGACCAGGAGTTGAAAGTATGCCCAAGATACCCGTTACTCGCGATGGTAAACGCGGTTCGAAAACGCTGCTCATCTCATCAGAAGACGTAGTCAAGATTGAATGTATCCGCAACAAGGAGTACATCATCCATACGCTGGAGGACGCTTATTATTACTGCTCCTCTCCCGATGCTTTTGAAGAATGGCTGTATGAAGACGGATTCCGGCTGATCGATCAGACGAATTTGGTCAATATGAACTATATTACCGACTACGATCCTGGCAAGGGCATCGTCTATTTGGGCACTCCAGGCAAGCAGTTCTCCAAAACGGCCTCCGCGGCGCGCATTCATCGCGAACATATCACCAATGTGATGGAAATGCTTCGCATTGCCAGCCACGAGCAGGATAAGGGCTTCCCTGCGGACAGCGATTCCGACGAAAAGCTCCGTAAAATGATTTCGCAGAACGGCGACGATCAGTTTTACAGATCCTATGCGATGATTCAGGCGATCTACGAACGGGCGCGGGCCGAAAAGCTGTTGGAGCAAAGCGAGCAGCGGTACAAGTCATTGTATGAAAACAATCCCGATGCGATATGTTCGTTCGATTCGGACGGCATTTTTATAAGTGTCAATCCGGCTACGGAGAAAATAACCGGCTACCCTGCGAACGAACTGCTGCAAAAATCGATGAAGCACATGATCGTTCCGCAGGACGTGGAGCATTGGGAGCAGCATTTTCAAAAAGCTTTGGAGGGCGAAACGCAAACTTACCGGATTTCGTTCATTCACAAGCTCGGGCAGCCGGTATCCTTAAGCGTGATCAACGTGCCCATTATTGTCAACGAGCAAATCGCCGGCGTATATGCGATCTGCAAAGATATATCGGAGGAGCAAAGGTCGGAAGAAATGCTGATCAAGTCTGAAAAGCTTTCCATCGTCGGACAACTCGCCGCCGGTGTCGCCCATGAGATCCGCAATCCGCTTACTTCGCTCAAAGGATTTGTCCAGCTTTTGCAAAACAAAACTACCGATTACCGGCATTATTACGACATTATGCTCTCCGAGCTGGACCGGATTAACTTTATTGTAAGCGAATTCCTCGTCATCGCTAAACCGCAAGCCGTTTCTTTCCAGCCCAAAGATATCAAGGAGATTTTAACGAACACGATTGCCCTGCTCAGCTCTCAGGCGATCATGAACAATGTGGAAATCGCCAGCAATTTGGCAGACGGCCTGCCGCCGATTCACTGCGATGAGAACCAGATCAAGCAGGTGTGCATCAACATCCTGAACAATTCGATTGACGCCATGCCGGATGGCGGGGAAATATTCGTCGAGGCCCGGCTCCACGGTGAAAACGAAATCGCCCTGGTCTTTACCGACTACGGCGTCGGCATTCCGGAGGACAGGCTTCCGCGGCTGGGCGAGCCTTTCTATACGACGAAGGAAAAAGGCACCGGACTCGGTCTCATGGTAAGCTACCGGATCATCGAAAACCACCACGGCCGCATGCACATCCGAAGCAAAATGAACCAGGGCACGGTTGTCGAAATCACGTTGCCCACTTATAAAAATATCAAGGGGGTCTCCCCTTGATACGGAATAAAGCCTCCATATCCGTAAGGGATGGAGGCTTTTGGGCGCTGAGCGGCCGGAGGGCCGGCGCGGTGGTTTTCATCGTTCCGCCGGCCCCGGGCGGAGCGTTCCCTCCACGGTACGATCGTTCCGTGGAGGGTTTGACGTCCATCGGGCCGGAGGGGCCGATGCAGCAGCTTTCGCGAAACCGGCGAAAGAGGACTCAGAGAGGGCGCAGCCACTCTTCCCCGCCGTCACGCTCGGGTTGGCACGCCGAAGTGGGAGGCGCAAAGCGGCTGGCAGGGAAAAAACCTGCGAAAGTGCAGGTTTTTTCCCTAAAAATGGCTCATTTCAGCGAAAAGCCTGCAATTGTACAGGAATTTCCGATCAACGTGGGCGGAGACCCGCATTTTAGCAAAAAAAACTGCAGATTTGCAGGAATAATCCTCATCCGGCATATCGCGGCGCAAAAAGATGCACTTTTGCAGGCTTTTTGCGTGCGGCGGCCGACGATGGTGCTTTTGCAGGCGTTCTGCGTGGTGGCCGCCGACGGTGGTGCTTTTGCCGCTTTCCGCGCGCGGCGGCCGCCGACGGTGCTTTTGCAGGCGTTCTGCGTGGTGGCCACCGACGGCGGTGCTTCTGCCGCTTTCCGCGCGCGGCCTCCGCCGATGGTGCTTTTGCAGGCGTTCTGCGTGGTGGCCGCCGACGGCGGTGCTTCTGCCGCTTTCCGCGCGCGGCCTCCGCCGATGGTGCTTTTGCAGGCGTTCTGCGCGCGGTGGTTTTTACATCACACCGGGAGCACCGGGTGCGAGTTCTCTTCGCGGCACGCCGGTTTTCATCGCGCCGCTCCCCTGAATCCGCAAATTCGGGAGGCGGTCTTCGTTTCGACCAAGCGGGATTACCGGTTTAACAGGCTGCCTACGTAGCGAAGCAGTTCATTCGCGCAAACCGGGCAGTATCCGTGCTCGTCGATCAATTGTTTCGTTACGTCGTTGATTTTCTTAAGCTGCTTCTCATCCGGCGTTTTGGTCGATGTCGTGATTTTTACAATATCTTTCAGGTCGGCAAACAGCTTTTTCTCAATCGCCTCGCGGAGCCGTTCATGGCTGCTGTAATCGAATTTTTTGCCTTTGCGGGAGTACGACGAAATGCGAATGAGAATTTCTTCGCGGAACGCTTTCTTTGCATTTTCGGAAATGCCGATCTGCTCCTCGATCGAGCGCATCAGCCGCTCATCCGGATCCATTTCCTCGCCGGTAAGCGGATCTTTAATTTTGCCCCAGTTGCAGTAGGCTTCGATGTTGTCGAGGTAATTGTCAAACAGCGTTTTGGCCGACTCCTCAAAAGAGTAGACGAACGCTTTTTGCACCTCTTTCTTGGCGATATCGTCGTATTCCTTGCGCGCTATGGAAATAAAGTTGAGGTAGCGCTCCCGCTCGTCTTTTGTGATGGACGGATGCTGATCCAGCCCGTCTTTCAAGGCGCGAAGCACATCCAACGCGTTAATGCACTGAAGATCCTGGCGGATCAAGGCGCTTGAGATGCGGTTAATGACATACCGCGGATCGATTCCGCTCATGCCTTCCTCGATAAACTCGTTTTGCATCTCTTTCAAATCCGCTTCCTTGTAGCCCTCGACGGCTTCGCCGTCATACATGCGCATTTTTTTGACAAGATCCATGCCTTGTTTTTTCGTTTCCTTCAGTCGCGTGAGAATCGAGAAAATAGCCGCGACTCTCAAGGCGTGCGGAGCAATATGAATGTGCGACATGTCGCTCTGCCCGATGAGTTTGTAGTAAATTTTTTCCTCGTCGGCAACTCTGAGGTTGTAAGGAATCGGCATCACGATCATCCGCGATTGCAGTGCTTCATTTTTTTTGTTGGCGATAAACGATTTGTACTCCGTCTCGTTCGTATGCGCGATGATCAGCTCGTCGGCGGAAATAAGCGCAAACCTGCCTGCCTTAAAGTTGCCCTCCTGGGTCAAAGACAGCAAGTTCCAAAGAAACTTCTCGTCGCATTTGAGCATTTCCTGAAATTCCATGATGCCGCGGTTCGCCTTGTTCAATTCCCCGTCAAAACGGTAAGCCCGCGGGTCGGATTCGGAGCCGTACTCCGTGATGGTCGAAAAATCTATACTTCCCGTCAAATCCGCGATATCCTGCGATTTGGGGTCCGACGGGCTGAACGTCCCGATGCCGACCCGCCCTTCCTCGGAAATAAGCACGCGCTCGACGAGCACGTCCTCGATGCATCCTTTGTACTCCGTTTTCAGACGCATTTGGCAGGACGGGCACAAAGTTCCCTCAATGCGCACGCCGAGCTCGCGCTCCACTTCGGAGCGAAGCTCATGCGGAATCAAATGAAGCGGATCTTCATGCATCGGACAGCCTTTAATGGCGTAGACGGCACCGCGGTCCGTTTTGGAGAATTGTTCAAGCCCCCGCTTGAGCATGGTCACAATGGTCGATTTTCCTCCACTGACAGGCCCCATCAGCAGCAGTATCCGCTTGCGGACATCCAGACGGCGGGCGGCGGAGTGAAAATATTCTTCCACCAGCTTCTCGATAGCGCGGTCAAGGCCGAACATTTCCTGATTAAAAAATTTGTAAGATTTATTGCCGGTTTCATCGTTAATGCCTTGCGACGCGATCATTTCGTAAACACGGGAGTGTGCGGTTTTCGAGAGGCCAGGGTTACTGCGAACCAGCTCTATGTACTCCGCGAACGTACCGGTCCAGGCCAGCATTTCCTTCTCCGTACGATGCTCCGTGATTCTTTTAAATATGTCCATGGGTACCTCCTTTCACAGCCCCCTTTGTGATGCCAGGTCGGCTCGTGATGGTGAATTGTGTATTACAATCCTATGCACTCATGGAGGATAAGTTTCCCGAAATTTTTGCCGCAGACGTGAAAGACCGGCTTTCTTGCCGATGCAAAAGGCCAAAAAATCAGCCCTGTTCGGAAGCGGAGCTGAGCCCCATAGCTTTCGTAATTTCAAGCGCGCAGAAGGTCAGTTCTTTCCTTAAAAGCTCGATCGCCAGTTGCCTCCCCGATACGATCAGGCTGGGCACGGCCACAGCGGCCGCCAGCCCGACCTTCGGATTGCCCGCCAGCACGGCGATATCGCGATCCACATATGGATTTCATATCCAGCTCCGAGACGATGCACTGCCGCTCTTCGGCATCCGCCGCTTGATACCCCTCGTGTTCCGCCAAATAACGCTCTCTTTCTTCCTGCTGAAGGTGAGCGAGCAGGAGCCGCCCCGATACCGTATGCAGCGCGTCGAATTTGGAGCCCACTTCGATGGAAATGCGGATCTTTCCGGGGCTCTCCGCCTGGTGCAGCACGACTAACTCACCATCGTGCAGAACGCTTAAATGGCAGGACTCCCACACCTTCCGCGCCAGATTGCGCATAGGAATGGAGGCGAATGCCCCTCCTCTCATGTAAGGGGAAATTCATTGGACTTTTTCGCACCGCGCGTAACTCCCAGTGCGTGGTGTTGCGCTGCTTGGCGGCGGTCGGTCGATCACATTTGCGGCTTTTTCCACCAAAACTACCGTTCTAGTCCATCTAAACTGGAGATTCCTGCATAATCGCAGACTTTTCCCCGAAACGGCCCGTTTGCATCGACAAAGCTGTACTTTTCAAGCTGCACCAGAAAACGAACATTGGAGAGACGGAACTCTAAAAACGCGTAAAAAACCTGCGAAAAACAGATTGTTAGGTTAGAGGGGGCATAGCCGCTCTTCTCCAATCCACGCCACTCCATGCTCGGATTGCAGAGCTGAAGTGGGGGGATCAAGCGGCTTGGCAGGGAAAAAACTGCGAAAGTGCAGGTTTTTTCTGCAAAAATGGTTCATTTGGTCAAAAAGCCTGCGATTGTGCAGGAATTTTCGATGAAAATGAATCTGAGCCCATGTTCGAGGCGAAAAAGCTGCACAATTGCAGGAATTTGTCGTGGATAACGTATCCGTCGAGCAAAAACTGTACTTTTGCAGGTTTTTTACGCGCAACCAGGTAGATGGGTTACCGGCTCCGGCGTGTTGGTTTCAAGGCAGACGCTGCGCTGAGCGAGCGGCGCTCCCAAAGGACGCCAACAAAAAGGCGGCAGAAAGCAACGAAGATCGCTTTCTGCCGCCTTGCTCGGCGCTTACAGCAGCCGCTGCAAGCGCAAGATCGTGAACCGGTTGCGCACGAACAGCGCATCCCGAAGTGACGCCTCAACCAGCTCCGGCTCCACGCCGAGCTGCCCGGGCGTCACCGGTCCCTGCACCGCCGCGAGCCACGCGCTAAGCTGCTCGGGTGCAGGGACCGTACGGGCGATGTCCTGCACATCGCCCCATTTTTCCGCGATGCGCGCCTTCAGCGCGCGCGCATCGACGGCCGCAGCATCCGCCGGGAAATTCTCGGCGATGACCTGCCCGGCCATGTCCCCGTAGGCTTGCCGGATGCGCTCCGCATCCGCCGCGCCGCCCAGGACAGCGCTTTGCGCGAGGCGCGCGGCGGCCTCGCCGGCCGTGACCGCGAGCAGCGCCTGGTAGCGCTGCGCCATCATCACGGTCGCGACGCCGACCTTCGCGCCGTGCAGCAGCGCCCGGCGGCGCTGCTGCAGAAGCACCATCTCCCAGTAATGGGAGAGATGGTGCTCCGCCCCCGAGGCCGGCCGCGAATGGCCGATCAGGAGCATGGAAATGCCGGATAAAATCAGGCCTTCCATCAGCTTTTGCATGCCGAGATCGCTGCGCGCGGCGATCTCGTCCAAATGGGCCGTGCACAGCTCCACGGCCTGCACGGTCAGCCGCGCGCACAGCTCGCAGTAGTGCTCGTCCAGCAGCAGGCGGCCCAGCGCCCAGTCGGCAAGCGATGTGAACTTGCCGAGCATGTCGCCGAAGCCGGCCGCGACCATCGCCTGCGGCGCCTCCGCCAGCAAGGCGAGGTCGGCGAAGATCGCCTCCGGGGCGGAGCAGGCGATCGTCTGCTTGAAGCCGCGGACGATCAGCGGCGCGCCCACGGACGCGAAGCCGTCGACGGACGGGGCCGTCGGCACGGACAAGAACGGCCGCTTCGTCCGGTGGGCGGCGAAGCGCACGATGTCGTGGACGGTGCCCGCGCCCACGGCCACAAGCGCCTGCGACGCCAGCGGCGTATCGAGCAGTACCTGCACGATCGCCTCCTCGTCGGCGGCAACCTCGCCCAGCGTGTTCTCGCGAATCACGCTGACCGAAACGTTCAGCTGCGCCGCTTCCAACAGCCCGCGCAGCTTTTCTCCCGCCGCATGCTGCGTCTTGCCGTCCGCAACAAGCGTCACATGGCTGTAGCCGGCTTCTTTCACATAGCCGGCCACCGCCTCCAATGCGCCGCGCTCGATGACGATGCGGCGGATCGGCACCTCATGCCGTTTGCCGCATTCGCAATCAAAGCTTTGGTCCAGCCATGCGTCCAATACGGAATCCCCTTGAGTCGATTTCATTGTCCTCATCCTCCCACGAATTCGTGCAATTGCCCCATAAAGCCCCCGGTCGTCCCGGGCATCCCCTCTGAACATGTACGTACAAGTAGATCTGTCCCTATTCTATCAAATCCTGTGCTATAATGGTACAACTACTTCAGCATTCCAGCGCAGGAGGACGTTTGCCGTTATGCCGATTCAAAGCGAAACGGAGCTGTACGCTCCGATCAAACAATACTTCGAAAAGCTGGGATATACGGTCCGCGGCGAGGTGAAGCATTGCGACCTGGTCGCCATGCGGGGCGAGGAGCCTCCCGTCATCGTCGAGCTTAAAAAGAGCTTCAACATTCCGCTGCTCGTGCAAGGAATCGACCGCTTGAAAATGACCGATCAGGTGTACGTCGCCTTCGAGCTGCCGAACAAAGGGCGCGCTCCGCACCGCTTGCATTGGGACGACGTGCGGCGCTTATGCCGGAGGCTCGGCCTCGGGATCATAACCGTGCAATTTTACAAACGCAAACAACCCGCAGTCGACATCGTCTGCGAGCCCGTTCCTTACACGCCGCGCCACAATAAGCGCGCAGCCGCCCGGGTCGTTCACGAATTTCGCGAACGGAGCGGAGATTACAACGTAGGCGGCAGCACCCAGCGGAAACTGATGACCGCCTACCGCGAAAAATCGTTGCACTGCGCCTATCTGATCCGCCGGCAGGGGCCGTTAAGCCCGCGCCGGCTTCGCGAACTGACCGGCAACAAGGCGGCCGGCGATCTGCTGCAAAAAAACTTTTACCGCTGGTTCGTCCGCCAAAGCCGGGGCATCTACGGCATTACCCCGCTCGGCGAGCAGGCGCTGGATACATATTCGGAAGTAGCGTCCGCCTTCAGCGATCCCGCTTCCGAGGCTCCCTAGGAGTCTCGCCATCTACGCTCTTCTCCCGAGCTTATCAGCTCCGACGGCGCTTTCCGACCAAGCTCCGCTTCCTGCCGTCTGACCGGAAGTAGCGTCCGCCTTCGACGAGCAGGTTTCCGAGACTCCTTAGGAGTCTCGCCTTCAACGCTCCTCTCCCGAGCTTATCAACTCCGAACCGGCTCTTTTCGCCCAAGCTCCGCTTCCTTCCGCTTGATCAGCGCCTTGTGCATCCAAATCGCGGCCTGGGAGCCTTCGCCCATGGCGATCGTAACTTGCTCCGCATGCACGCCGACATCTCCGGCCGCCCAAAGGTTCGGTACGCTGGTCATTTTGCTGCGCGGATCGGTCATGATGTGGCGGTTCTCCAGCCGTTCCGCGCCCAGTTGGCGGGCCAGATCGGATTTCACTTCATTGCCGCCGAAGGCGATGAAGCCCCGTTCCGCCTCGATCGGCCTCCCGTCCGCGAGCCGGACACCGTGAAATTCGCCGTCCCCGCTCGACGACACTTCCTTGATATCCTCCGCGATGCAGGCAATGCCGAGCTGCTCAAGCCGCTTCATAAGCTCTTCCTTGACCGTTTTTTTCCCGTGATTGATATAGACGATCTCCCTTGTCCGGCTGCTTAACGTTATCGCCATACCGGCTCCCGCGTCGCCTGAGCCCAAGACGATCGTCCGCCTGCCGCTGATTTCGTAGCCGTCGCAATCCGGACATACGTAGACGGTAAGGCCAAGACAGCTTGTCAAGCCGGGCAGATCGGGAAAGCTGTCCAGCAATCCTGTCGCGAGCAGCAGTGTGACGGCCTCATAGCTTTTGCCCGTTTGGTCCCACAGCTCGAATCCCGCACCGTCTTCGCCCTTTCGGACCGCCTGGACCGCTTCGCCCCGGACGAAAACGACGCCGAGCCGCTCCGCCTGCAGCCTGCCGAGCCGTCTCAGCTCGCTGCCGGATATGCCGTCCGGCCAGCCGAGCACGTTGTGATAGCTGCGGCATAACGTAGAACGGCCATAGCCGGCGTCGATCACGAGCACCCGATGCTCGTATCTTCCCAGCTGTATGGCCGCTTGCAGACCGGCGATGCCGCCGCCGACGATTATGCTGTCATAGTGATCCATTAGCCTATGCGCCCTCTTTTCCCGCATTCTTCTGCAATCTGGTTGTATTTACACTTCCTGTATGTAGGATACCCGCACTCGGACGATTCAATGCCGTACCCGGACGATGCCGCTAATGATCTTTAATTAATTTCACAATGCCGAACTGGGTAAGCGATGCGGCGGTCAAAATCCAGGGAATCGACCCTCCGTCCAGCCCGCCCCCGAAAGCGATCAGGCACAAAATTGAAATGACCCGGCCGATGTTCAAAAAGAGCTCTCTGGTGACAACGCTCTCTACGCGCAGCTCGCCTTTGAGCGGCAGCTTGGCGATCAGCCCGTAGTAATAGCCTGTCATCGTGTTTCCTTGCAAAGGTGAAAATATGGAATATAAAATCATAAAGCAGATGACCGAAGCCAGATTCATGCTGCCGATCAAAAGCAGCGAGCCGATGACATAACCTGCCGTCGATATGGTCAAATACAGGCGTGCTTTGCACGCCTGCGCATATTTGGAAATGAAAATGCCCGTCACGATGCTCAAGCTGGAAAACAGCACCCCCAGGTATCCGACCAAATCTTCCCGCGGCAGCACTTTAAACAGCAGTATGTTCGGAAGAAACAGCATCGTCCCCTGCAGCAGGCCCATGCCGAAAAATCCGAACAAAGAATACCGCCACCTGCGGTCTTTTTTCATCAGCAGCCCGGCGAATTTCAAATAATAAGCTTTGTGATGACCGCCCGTCGCCTTGATTTTCAAGCTGATCAGCGTAGCAATCAGGAACATGACGAACGCGATGGAAAAAACGATCGTATAGCCGCGCAGCCCTTCCTCCTGACGGATGATGAAGCCTGCCAGCGCAGGGCCGGCGAGCGTCGCCGCCGTAAAAAATATCATATTGAACGCCAAATACCGGATCCGGTTCTGTTCCGTCGATACGTCATACATCAGCGTCAAATAACCGACCCAATAAAAAGCCGCCGCCAAACCGTTGAAAACGGCAAAAAGCATGTAGTAATCGACCAGCTTCCCCTGCGCAAGGATGACGCACAAATAAAACGCGGCGATCAACGTGATTCCCAGTCTGTACGATACCATTCTGTCTTTTTTCTTGATCATCCAGCCGCCAAGCGCGAAGCCGATCGGAGTCAGCAAATAAACGATGATGTTGTACGTGCCGTTGACAGCCAAACTTTGCGTGAGCCGCCACAAATACAAGTTCAGGAATACTCCCGACATCGAAGCGCCGAATTGAAAGGTCGAATGAATGGTGAGCGAAATGATGGCTTCCCGCGATAGACGTTTTTCCAGTGGAAGCGGATTCTTTTTGGCCAGAAGTCTTGTCTGAATTTGACCTAACATATGCGGCAACCCTCCAATCTTTCTCATTGTATCAGGGTACCTGGGCCCTGTTAAACGGCAAAAAGCCCCAGCAAAGACGCTGAGGCTTCATTAAAGCTCGTTATCGACTTACTTCTTGAGGCTATCCCACGTTTTCTGGAATTCATCCAGCATTTGATCCTTCGTATACTTTTTCGCGACATAGCCTTGCATCGCATCGCCGAATTTTTTGCTCGACGCTTCGCCACCTGGGAATTTGAACCAGTTCCAGCTGAGCGTTTTGTTCGCTTTGCTGTAAGTGATAATATCGGCGGCCAACGGCCCGAGCACTTTCTCGTCGGCATTGATCGATTTGAAGGCAGGGATAAACTTGAATTCGTCGGTAATATATTTTTTGCCTGTATCCGAGGTCACGAGCCAGTTCAGGAATTTTTTCGCCTCTTCTTTTACAGGCGAGTTTTTGTTGATAACCCAGTTGTTCGGCACGCCGACAAACAGTTTATCGCTGGCTGTCGCGTCATCGCTGATCGGCATCGGCAGGAATCCGATTTTAATGTCAGGATTCGTTTTGGAAATTTGCACTTGCGTCCAGTTGCCCTGCTGCGTCATAGCCGCTTTGCCGGTTGCGAAGTCAGTCACCTGCGTGTTGTAATCCGTTTGCAGCGGGTTTTTGTTGCCGTATTTCAACTGAAGGTCGAACAGCTTCGTCCAATTATTGAACACTTCGTTGCCCGGAATTTTCGCCGTTCCTTTGTTCAATCCGTCGATGAACGCATTCGGGTCCGGCTGATAAGCGAACGGAAGGTTCACGAAATGGTTGCCCAGTACCCACCACTCCGCATAGCCGTTTTCGAAAGGTGTGATGCCTTTAGCCTGAAGCTTTTTCGCGGCATCTTCCAATTGCGTTAGCGTTTTGGGCAGTTCGGTGATGCCTGCTTGGGAGAACAGGTCTTTGTTGTAAATGAATCCGTAGCCTTCCAGATTGAGCGGCTGGCCGTACAGCTTGCCGTTTTTGGTCATCGGCTCTTTGGCTACGTCGACCAGATCTTTAACCCACGGCTGATCGGAGAGATCTTCCAGATTGTCGATATATTTGTCCAGGTCGGAGAAGCCGCCGTTGTTGAAAATGTCCGGTTTGTCGCCGGAGTTGAATTTCGCCAGCAATGCCGCGCCGTAGTCGGCACCGCCGCCTACCGTATCCACCTGGATTTTCACATTCGGATTTTGCTTCTGATATTCTTGTACGAGCTTCGCCAGTTGGTCTGCGATCTCTACTTTAAATTGGAACATTTTAATGGTGACTTCTTTGCCGCCGGCCGCCGGCGCTGTTGTTGCCGCCGTTCCTGCCGTCGAAGACGGAGCCGGCGCTGTCTCATCTTTTTTTGCGCATCCGGCCGCTGCCACAGATAGAGTGAGCACCGCCGCCATGCTGAGCATCGTCAATTTTTTCATTTGAGTGAGCCTCCCTTTTTATGGTTCGTTTCGCCTTACACGGTTTATTGTAAGCTGCTGCGTAACTCCGCAACACGGACAATATTGAACATTAAGGTGGAAGATATTAAACAAAACAGCTATTTATTAGATACAATGCTTGTTCTATCCTTTGACCGATCCTGCCGTAATGCCCTCGACAATATGCCGCTGCAGCGACAGGAAGAAGATGACGATAGGAAGCACGCTGAGCGTCAGACCTGCAAGGGCCAAATCCCACTGCTTCGTATACTGGCCGAAGAAAGAGAACGTAGCGAGCGGAATCGTGCGCAGTTCCGGACTGCCCAGGACGAGCGACGGCAGCAAATAATCGTTCCATATCCACAAGCTGTTCAAAATAATAATGGTGATCGACATCGGCTTCAGAAGAGGAAACACGATTCTCCAAAACACGCCGTAAGCCGAGCTTCCGTCGACTGTCGCCGATTCTTCGATCTCCAGCGGGATCGATTTGATGAAGCCGTGGTACAGGAACACGTTCAGGGAAACGCCGAATCCGTAGTAACACGCGACGAGCCCCAATTTGCTGTCCATCAGTCCTACCTGGCTGGCCACGCGCACCAGCGGAATCATAATGGATTGGAACGGAATGACCATGGCCGCCACGAAAGCCAGAAACACCAGATTGTTGAACTTGCTCGGCCTTCTTACCATCCGGTAAGCGGCCAACGAGCTGATCACGACGAGACCGATATTGCTTAGAGCAGTAATGAACAACGAGTTGAAGAACGCTTTCGGGAACTTCATGATCGACCATACTTTAACGAAATTGTCGAAGTTCAGGCTCTTCGGAAGCTTGGCCGTATTCGCCGCCAACTCGGGGAATGTTTTCATCGAATTGACGATGACGAAGTAAAAAGGCACCAGAAACAGCAGCGCGACCAGAATGCCGAGCACTTCAAGCGACAGCAGGCGCGCGGAATATTTTTTGGCTGCATCCATTTACACTTCGACCTCCTTCCGTTTGGTATACATCACCTGGATAGTCGATATGATCGCAACCACGATGAAAAATATGAACGCTTTGGCCGTGCCCAGACCGTACCGGTTGTTGCGGAACGCTTCCTGATAAATGTTGATCGAGACCGATTCCGTCGAATTGAAAGGACCGCCCTTCGTCAGCGAGAAGTTCAGGTCGAAAATTTTGAAGGACCACGAAATCGTCAGGAACAGGCAGACGGTTACAGCCGGCATAATGAGCGGAACGATGATGCTGCGCAGCACCTGCATGCGCGACGCGCCGTCGATGTAAGCCGCTTCCAGCATATCTTTGGGCACGTTCGACAGAGCTGCGATGTAGATGATCATCAAATATCCGGCCCCCTGCCATACGCTGACGATGACGATTCCCCAGAAAGCCGTCGGCGCGTCGCCGAGCCATGGCAGTTCAAAAAATCCGATGTGCGTCAGGTCGCCGAGCGTAGCGAAGCCTTTGACAAAAATGAACTGCCAAATAAATCCGAGCAGCAGCCCGCCGATGACGTTGGGCATAAAAAATACCGTGCGGAGCACATTTCTCGTTTTGAGCGCCTGAGTGAGCAGCAGCGCCAGCAGAAACCCGACCGCATTGGTCAAAATGACGTTGGTTACGGTCAATCTGGTCGTGAACCAAAACGCATTGCGGTAATCGTCGTCATGCAGCAAAATTTGCTTAAAGTTGTCCAAGCCGTTGAATTTGACGTCCGTAGTAACGCCGTTCCATTCCGTGAACGAATAATAAATGCTCATGAGAAAAGGGATAACGACAATGACGAGGAAAAAGAGCAGTGCCGGGCCGACGAATACCCATTGCTGGAGAAGCCCTGCCATTCCTTTGTTGTTTTTCACGGGATTTGCCCCCTTGCGATGAAATAACTATATACCAAGTATAGATTCGTTGCGGGGAGCCCAACACCGACTATGGTGACGCTTTAGGTGGAATTTGTTGACCTCACCTGCTACAATTGTAGGGGAAAAACACCTACAGCGAACCGAGTTGATGCCTTTTGATCAAAAACAGCATCCGCAACAAGCTGATTCTTTTTTTGCTGGCGGCTCTGCTTATCCCCTTTGCCACGTCTTTGATCGTTTCCTATTGGTTTACGAATCAGAAGGTGACCGAGGATACCATCAAGAACAATTCCGCCCTGCTCGCGCAAGGCAAGGCCAATTTGCTGAATTACCTGAACAGCGTTATGCAAACGTCGCTGACGATCTATACGAATGAGAAATGGTACAATATTTTGCTCTACAATCAAGAAATCGACTACCAGAGCGACAAGGAAGTCACGCTCAGCCTGCTTGACATGTACCATTCCATCAAAGAAATCAAACAAATCTATATGTATGCCGGTTCCAGCAACCGGTCCTACCTGATCGTCAATGAGATCCGCCGCAGCGCAGAGGGCAAATATCCGGAGTTGAAGCCATTTCCGGAGCACAAAGTCATCTACTTCGAGACCACTCATATGAGCGGCAATTATGACATTCCGCTTACCAGTTATACTGCTCCCGAACCTGTCCTGTCTATGCATCGCAAAATTATTTACTCGCCCGCAAACGATACGCTCGGCGAACTGGTCATCGATCTCAATCTGGATCTGATCGCTTCCATCTGCCGCAATTTATATGAAGAGGGCAAAGAGGAACTGTACATTTTGGATAACGAGGGCAAGATCGTATTCGGTCCGGACCCGGCCAAATGGGGGCAGCCTTTGCAGGAAGCCTGGGTGAGCGAAGCCGTACATAGCGAGCAGGAGCAGGGAACGATCGAGTGGAAAAAAGGCAGTCTCGCAGGCATCAATCTGTATGAAAAGATGAAAACCGATTCCGTGGACTGGATCATCGTGAAACGCCTGCCTTACGGCAAGCTGTACGAGAACGCCCGCCAGTTGACGCTGATCAATTTGTTCATCCTTACGCTCTCGCTTATTATAGCTATTATCGGCACGATCTATATCTCGATCCGCTTCACAGCTCCTATCAAAAAGCTGATCCGCTACATCACGCGCATTCAAACGGGCCAGATGCACGCGGATATCGAGCTTGAACGAACCGATGAGCTGGGCATTCTGGCCAACCGCTTCCATACGCTGATTCAGGATTTGAATCAGATGGTGCTGAGGGAATACAGGCTGGAGCTTGCCAACAAATCCAATCAGCTGATGGCGCTGCAGGCGCAGATTAACCCGCATTTTTTGAACAATGCCCTGCAATCGATCGGCACTTTGGCCCTCCAGCATGAGGCGCCCAGAATTTACGCGCTCATCTCGTCTCTGGCGAAAATGATGCATTACAGCATGAACACAAGCGAATCCGTCGTGCCGCTGCGCAAGGAGCTGGATCATGTCAAATCGTACCTGGAGCTGCAAAAACAGCGCTTCGAGCAGCAATTAGACATTTCTTTCAGCATCGAAGAGAGCACCTATGCGATACCGGTGCCCAAAATGATTTTGCAGCCGCTGGTGGAAAATTATTTCAAGCACGGCTTCAAGCCGAGCCTTGGACCGGGGCTGCTACGCATTCAAACGACGAAAATTGTAGAAGATCATCGCAATGTGCTGCAAATTCAGGTCGAAGACAACGGACAAGGCATGACGGAAGGACGTTTGCAGGAAGTCAGGCAAACGCTCCGCAAAGTGTCTGCCGACGATGACGGCATCGGCCTGAGCAACGTGCTGCTGCGCATACGGCTTTATTTTTCCGATGAGGCCGACTTGCAAATCAGCGCCAACGAGCCGCAGGGATTGCGAATCGTCATTACCATACCATTACAAAAGGATGCAACGGAATGAAAGCACTCATCGTCGACGACGAAAAACATGTCCGGGATGCGATTCGCCTGCTCGTAGATTGGCGGCAGCACGGGATCGACACGGTTCTCGAAGCTGCGGATGGCGATGCGGCCATGAGCTGCATCCGGTCGGAGAAGCCGGAAATCATTATGACGGACATGCTGATGCCGAATAAAAACGGCGCGCAGCTGCTCGAATGGCTGTACGCTCACGCCCCGGAGAGCAAAACGATCGTGATCAGCGGCCATGACGATTTCGCTTTGCTGAGACATACGGTGAAATACGGCGGAACCGACTATATCCTCAAGCCGATCGACGCCGAGCAGCTTAACGAGGCGCTGGAGAAGGCCATCCATGCCTGGCGCAAGGAAGAAGAGCTTCGCCAGACGGAGCTGAACCGCAACATCGAAATGAATCAGCTGAAGCCGGTCTATTGGGACAAGCTGCTTTCAGGCCTGCTTGCCGAGCCTTCTTCCTACGACAGCTGCGCGGAACAGCTGGAAAAAGAGCTTGGACTTGCGCCAGGCACGGCAAGCTGCAGAGCGGCCGTCCTGAGCCTGGATACGATGGAGCGCACGCTCAAGGACAAATTCGCCCAGAACCTGGATTTATTGTTTTTTTCTCTCATTAATATTTGCAATGAATTTTTGCGCGTCAGGCAGCGCGGCTTTGCCTTCCGTTACTGGAACAACGGCAACGAAATCGTGCTGTTGCTATGGAAAGAGCTTGGCGAGGCGGAGACGCTGCTCGCGCAAATTAACGACGGGATGCGCTCGGCGCTGCGCAGCCGCGTTGATTTGGGCCTGGGCAGCGTCATGCCGTTCCCGGCCGGTCTCTCCGCTTCGTATCAGGAAGCGCGGGATGCGCTCAGACAGCGCAATCTGCTGTCCAAGGAAACCTGGATACATAGCGCCGGCAAGCCGCTTAAGCCGGCCGGCCGGATGCCGCAGTTCAGCGATTTCGAGGAGCGCATCCATCTTGCCGTCCAAAGCAGCAGCGCCGAACAAATTCAAACGGCCGTAAAGCTGTGGATGGATGCCATCAAGCAGCTGGATACCGTGACGCCCGATCACCTCGACCGCTGGTGGCGGGAATACTGCGTGCTGAAGCGCCGCTGGGTGCAGGAAATGAACCCCGGCCTCAGCGAGGACGAATACAAGGAAATCGTCGCGGACGATCCCGCTGGCATCATTATTCCGCTGGATGAGCGCGGCATTTTGTCCTTGTCCGTATGGCAGCAGGAGCTCACGCGCAATATGGTGCAGCTTTCCAAGGTCATGATGGCGCACCGGCAGCAGGATAAAAACGTCATTTTCGAAATTTCCAAATATTTGGAAAATCATTATCATGAGGATATCACTTTGCAGGATATTGCGGGCCGCTTCTTTCTCAGCCGGGAGTACATTTCCCGCAAATTCAAGCAGGAGTTTTCCGTCAATCTGTCCGACTACCTGGGGCAAATCCGCATGGACAAAGCGAAGCTGCTGCTGCTGAATCCGCACCTGCGCATCTCGCAAATCGCCGAAATGGTCGGATACCAGGACGAGAAATATTTCAGCAAAGTGTTCAAAAAACAAGAGGGAGTCTCCCCGAACGAATACCGCAAAAAACAGGTCTAAGACTTAAACGGCGTTATGCTATACTACTATGACAGAGGTGATTTTCATGAACATGCCTATCGAGACGACTGCCGCGAACGCAATTTCGAGACCATCGAAGGCATCCAAGGCAAAGAGAAAAACGTACATCTACCTGTTTCTGGGCTGGGCTCTCCTGATCGCGATCGGAGTGACGGCAACCGTGCTGTACACCGAGCATTTGAGACAGCAAATCGCAGCGGACATTGCCGGCCAGACCCAACAGCAATTGCAGGCGATTCAAGCGGATTACCAAAAGCAGGTCAGCGATTTGAAGCAAAGCGTGACCACGGACATGTCCGCCCTGCAGAAGAAAGTGGACTCGCTCAACGAACTGCTCGCTTTTACGAAAGATAGCGCAAACAGCAAAACAGACAACAGCAACCAGCTGTACACCCAGCTAGCCGATGTGAAGAAAAAGCTGGACGAGCTGGAGAAAAGTCTGGATGTGTTGAAATAATGAATTCGATTCAACAAATCAACCGTCTTTTTTTGCTCGCTTTGGCCCCCTTTCTCGGCATGCTGGTTTGGCTGCTCTTCGTGAACACGCATGTGCAGATGCCGGGACTTGCCGCCCCAGCCGCGTCCGGCTTTTCGATCCGCAGCGAGGCGCAGGTCATGAACGGCAAGCTGGATCAGGCGAACGGCGATGCCGCGGCAACCAAATCGACGATCGAGAAATATTTTGAACTGTACGAAAAGAGCAACGCAGAAGTGGCCGGCATGCTCACAAGCGCCATCGCCCAAGCCGCGAAGCCCGGCCTGATCTACGACAACCGGATTACCGCGAAGCTGGGCAGCCCGATCCGGCAAGCGTCTTCCGGCAATATCGACTTGAAGCTGTTCGCGCTGAGCGACAGCAATTATTCCGGGTATGCCCTGAAAGTGAACCTCAAGAGCGATAAAGCGGTCAAACTCGTGCTGGGCAACGACAAGATGGGCAGCAGCGAAACGACGCTGGATGCCGCCAAACGGTACGGCGCGATTGCTGGCGTGAACGCCGGCGGTTTTGCCGACGACAGCAAAGGCAGACGCTTTCCGCTGGATACGACGATCATCGGTGGCAAATATGTAAACGGATTTTTTCCGAGCAACAACGATTCGATCTTTATCGGACTGAACAAAGACCGCAAGCTGATCGGCGGCAAATTCAGCAGCCAGTCGGAGCTGGACAAGCTGAACCCGCTGATGGGCTCGACCTTTGTTCCGACGCTGCTGAAGAACGGCGGCAAGACGTCGATTCCCGCCGTATGGCAGAGCTCGCCGGCCAGAGCCGCGCGGACCGTCGTCGGCAGCTACAAGCACGACCAGCTCTTGTTCGTCGTCACCGACGGGCAGGATGAAAGCGGCAATTCCGGAGCGACGCTGGCGGAGCTGCAGGACAAGCTGCAGCAGCTCGGCATCGTCGACGCCTACAATCTGGATGGGGGCGGGTCCTCCACCCTCATCTTCAACGGCAGCGTCATTAACCGCCCGTCGGACGGAAAGCTGAGGCCGCTCGCCACGCACTTCCTGTTTTTCAAATGAGAAAATTTCACATTAATTTGTTTCTTTTTTTTCGCAGGTTGGGTATAATAGATTTTAATTGTGGCTGTAAGCGTTCAATTTTATAGGAGGTGCACAATATGTTTGGATTATCATCTACCTTTTGGCTGGTCATTACGACGTTCGTGCTGTTTATTGTCGCCATGATGACGGCTGCTTATAACGAGGATAAAACCAGAGGCCTGTAAGCCATGCGCCTCTTAAACGCAAAAAAAGCATCCGTTCTCCGTTGAGAGCGATGCTTTTTCTTTGCGTCGACAGCTTATACTTGGGTTTTCAGCATGTTCATTTCGCCCAGACATACGCTGCAAATATGGCGCTCTCTGAACTCGCTGACAGCCTCCATATTTCCGCAGAACACGCATTTGGGGCGGTATCTTTCCAAAATGATATGGTCGCCCTGAACCAAAATTTCTACAGGATCCCCTTCATTCATTTGATACCGTTTTCTAAGCGACTTCGGCAGTACAATCCGCCCTAATTGATCGACTTTTCGCACGACCCCTGCTGGTTTCATCATAGGACCTCACCTCTCTTTTTCTTGATTTCCATGTCCCTGGCACTACTTCAATATATGTAGGTGCACTGAGTACGTACCTATTTCGCCGCCTTTTATGAAATTCCTTCTAGTTCTGGCTGAATTTTTTTATTTTTCTATTGATCATAAAAAGAGAACCCGGGATGATGACAACCATCGTCCCGGGCTTCTCTTTGAGCGCGTTCATTTATTGCCGCAAATTCAGGATCGTGCCTCCGATATACCGAACTCCGCCCCGCTGCTGGACGATGTCGTGACGGTCGTTAAAATAATAGGAGGCGAGCATTTGGCCCGGGGTTATTTCTACGGCCCGCGGATAGCCGAGATCGTTGCTTCCTCCATCGTCGCGCAAAATCAGCTCGGGCCCCCACGTCAGCCCGTTGTCCTCGCTGACGCGCGCCCGGATGCCGAACGGCGGCCGTCTGTACCCGTACACGGCAAACAGGCGGCCGTCTTCCATCCGCGTCAAATGCACCGTATCCCCGTGATCGTTGATCCGCGAGACTAAGCGCCAGGTCAGCCCGCCGTCTTCCGAGGCGTAAAGCTCATCCCACGCCGCAACCATGGACGGCTTGCATCTGACCGCCACGACAATCGTGCCGTCCTGCAGCATAACCGGTGACGGGCAGATGACCCGGTATTCGTTGCTGTGCGGCATCAACGAAACGAGCGCCCAGTTGCAGCCTTGGTCGAAAGAGGCGAACACGACCGGACGGTCATGAACGTTATTGTGCGGTCTTGCCGTCAAGAACAGCAGCACGACTCCGTCCGGACGTACGATGTACGACGGTCTTCCCTGATAGCGCGGAATTCCGCAATCGGGAAGCATCACCGGCTCTCCCCACGTCTCTCCGCCGTCGCTCGACATTTTCACCCATGCCTGCGCATGGCCGACCGCCGAGTTTGGCGTGCACCAGCATTCCAGAAGCGTATTCGGATCGGCAAAATCCCAGCCTTCCGTGCAGATGTGCGGCCTGCCGTAATGAAGTTCGTCGTTCAGTTTGTTGTTGTCGGCGATCTCGATCGGCCCGCTCCACGTTCGCCCGCCGTCTCTTGTCCGCACCCCGATAATTTTACCGAACGTCTCGACCCGGTCATGGTTCAAATTCCCCGGGATCGAATAATCGCAGGCAATGTTCATAAAAGCGACCAGAATGTTGTCCTTGGCGATTCTCCACATGCCGCCGTTAAACGGCCAGGAGCAAAATTCGCCGGAATTTCGATAAATGACGGTATGCTCCATTTGTTCAGGCGTTACAGGTTTGGCGTATTTCACGTTCATGCCCCCAATCGTCAATGTCCAAAAGCAGCAGGCGGATCACCCCTTGACGGAACCCAGCAGCATGCCTTTGGTGAAATATTTTTGCGTGAACGGATAAACAAACAAAATCGGCAAAACCGCCAAAAAGATCGCCGCGGCTTGAAGATTTTGCGGCAGCAGCTGATAGCCATTGACAGTAATGTTCTCAAGCGTCGTTCCCGATTTACTGGAATTGATGATCATGTTGTATAAAATCACGGTAATCGGCTGCAAGTTCCTGTCCTGCAAATAAATGACCGGAATCAAAAATTGATTCCAAATGAGCACCGCGTTGAAAACCGTAATCGTAGCGATGATCGGCTTGCACAGCGGGAAGAACACTTTCCACATCATTTTCCAGTCGTTCGCCCCGTCAATAAAAGCGGCCTCTTCCAGCTCGTACGGCAAAGCGTCCAAAAACGATTTCGTAATGATAAGCAAAAACGTGTTGACAGCCATTGGCAGTATCATGACAAGCCGGGAGTTCACCAGATCGAGCGCGTTATATATGATATAGTTCGGAATGATTCCCGCTTCGAAAACCCAGGTGAAAATGAAAACCGTCATGATGACGTAGCGTCCTTTCAGCCTTTTCCGGGACAAAGGGTACGCTGTCATGAACGTTACGGCAACTGCGACGATTCCGCCGACGACCGTATAGAACAGGGAATTGATCAACCCTGAAGTCACGCCGATTCTGGAATTTGTCAAAATATATTTATAGGTCTCGAAATTAAAGCCCTTGGGGAGCACATACACCTGCCCGGAAGCGGCATAGGCACCGTCGCTCAGCGAAGTCGCCAAAATATTGAGAAACGGGTATACGCACGCCAGGGCGATGATGATCAAAATCGTATTGTTGACCAAGTCGAAGGCTTGTATTTTTGTGCGCATCACTATCGCCTCCTAGAACAATCTGGATTCAGAGAATTTTTTCGAACCCTTGTTGGCGGCGATGACCAGTATGAAAGCGACAACCGACTGCGCCAAGCCGACAGCGGCCCCGAAGCTGTAATCGGGGAAACCCGTATTCGCGAATGCGCGGCGGTACACATAGCTTTGGATCACATCCGCCGTATCGTAAACGCTCGGGTTGTACATGAGCAAAATTTTGTCCAGGTCGACGGTTAATATTTGGCCGATGTTCACAATAAACATGACCGCAATCGTGCTGGAAATCGAGGGCAGCGTCACTTTCATTATTTTTTGCCAGCGGTTCGCCCCGTCGATTTCGGCTGATTCGTACAAGCTCGGATCGATGCTCGTCATCGCCGCCAAATAAATAATCGAGCTGTAGCCGAACAGCTGCCAGACGTTCAAGCCCACATACAAGGAGCGAAACCAGCCGGGATCAGCCATGAAAAAAATAGGCTCGATTCCCATCGCCCCGAACGCCTGGTTGACCAAACCGCCCTGCGGAGAGAGCAGTTTGTACAAAATGCTCACCATGACGGCGGAAGAAATAAAGTACGGGAAAAAGCTGAACGTCTGAACAAACCGCTTCACAAACGAAATGCGGACTTCATTCAAAAACAGCGCAAAGACGATCGGAATCGGAAATACGAACAGCAGGTTGTAAAAAGCGAGCAAAAGCGTGTTCGCCACAAGTTTCCAGAAATAAGGATCGTGCGTAAACGTGACAAAATGCTTCAAGCCGACCCATTGGCTGCCAAACACGCCCTGAAACACGTTATAATCCTCAAACGCGATCACGAGTCCGAACAAAGGCAGCAGCTTGAATATGATCATATGGACAAGGCCCGGCAAAAGAATGAGATACAGCAATCTCGCATCCCATATCGGCTTTAGCCAACTGCTGCGGGTCCGAGCTGCGGTTCTTACATTCCCGACGGTTTTCTTTTCGGTTAGTACATTCATATGGAATCACCTTTTTTCGATGGGTTGAAAGCCCGTTCCCGTTCCCGTTCCTGTTCCGACATGCGTTTGAGCGTTCACTCCATCCCTTGCGTGAACGGATGGAGTGAACGCTGCCGCAAGCTATTTTTTCATGGCGTCGAATCCGGCTTGATCGATTTGAACGATTTTGCCGTAACCCAATTGATCCATCTCTTTCAGGAACGCATCCCACTGGGACATATCCCGCTTACCGGTAATGAACTTGACGAGATTGGCGTTCAGCTCCGGCTTCACGGCGGCCAGCAAGCTTGTTCTTTCCTTTAACTGGTCGGCCGAATATTTGATAATCGGCAAATCGAGAGCAGTAAACTTATCAAAATAAGTCGTTGCAAAAGATTTCGTCAGCGGGTCCATCCATTGATAATAAGCGGCGTTGTTGACCGGCGCCGGGAACGTCAGTCTGTCCTGCAGGAAATTCCAGACAGGCGTGCCGAGCGGCTGGTTGCCTTCTTTGGCAAACTCGACGGTAAATTCTTTTTTGCCGCCGTTTTCTTTGTAGGATTGGCCTTCCACGCCATAGTCCATCAGCGTTCTCCCTTGATCGGAGAACACATAATCCATAAACTTGACGATAGCCTCCGCTTTATCTTTCGATTTGGAATTGATGACAAACACGCGGTCCGTTTTGTATTTTTGTGCCGCAGGCGGAACCTTGCTTTGCTGTCCGCTTATCGTCATGAACGGATCCATGACCTTGATGGAGTAGTTCGGGTCATTTTTCGGCCCGCCATTGTTCATAAACCACGACGGACGCGTAAAGAAGTCGTTGCCGATCGCTCCTTTGCCTGTGAGCATTTTCGTCTGCCACGTTTCTTCGGTTGCGGTGCCGGCCACCCACTCCGGATCGATGAGCTTATCCGCATACAGCTGTTTGTACCATTCGATTTGCTTTTTGAACCCGGCGCTGTTCAGATCGAAGCCTAGACCGTTCTCATAAATCCCGTGTACCTTGCCGCTGGAATCCACTTTATCGTTAGCGTCGAACACTTCGGCAAATTTGAGATAACCGTCGCGTCCGGTGAACGGATAAAAGTTAGGATCACTGCTGTACGTATCTTTCAGCTTTTTCAAATCGTCCGTAAACTCTTGTATCGTTTTGGGGTTGCTTGCAATACCGGCCTTTTTAAACATGTCCTCGCGATAAAAAGTAACGCCGGTAATAGTCGGGTATTCCTGCGGCAAACCGAAGATGTTACCGTCCTTGTTGGTCACCAGATTTTTGTAGTCGGGATTTTTGTCCAAAAAGCTTTTTATATTCGGCGCGAATTTGTCGATGAGAGGCTTCAAATCCACAAACACGCCCTGCTTGCCGTAAACCTCGGATTGGGCCAGCGATACGATGCCGGCATCGGGGAATTGACCCGATCCGATTTTCAAATCCAGATTTTTTTGATAAACATCGTCGTCTTCCCCGCCGTTAACCAAATTGACCTGAGTGCCGGTTGCTTTTTGCAGTTCCGGAAACCATTTCAAATCCTTCAGCCAGTTCACGTACTTGCCCGCCATCATATAAGAGAATGAAGCGCTTCCATTTGATCCCACAGCAGTGCTGCCGGTTGGAGCCGCGCTTGCCCCGGCGCTGCCTCCGCCATCTTTGCCGCACGCGCTCAATAAAACTAACGTCGCTGTCAAAGTCACAGCCGGTATTACTTTCATAGCCCGCTTCATGTTCATTAAAAGCTTCCCCTTTCGATTTGTTTTACCAAGGCAAACGCTTTCAAGAAATCGGAGAGTTTTCAGTGACATATTGCATTTAGCAACATTAACCTCCTAAATTTTCTATTTTCATGAAATATAACGCTTACAAGAATAATTTATATCATTTTACAACAATAAATCAACCTTTTTTTGAAATAAAATATTATTAACGGACAAAATTGATGCAAAAAAGATTAGAACAGGAAGCCCACCTGTACCGCCCCCGCCCGATTGAGTTCAACATAACACAACTGCCGAACAGGAAAATAGAATCAAAATTTTCCTATCGTCTCATGCCTTGCCCCGCTTCCGCCCCTCATCCGCCGGCGCTTCCCCGGTCTAGCATCGCGCAGAAAACCTGCACTAACGCATTACTGATCAGCACCGCACGCAAAAACCTGCAAAAGTACATCTTTTTACGCCCTGATTCGCTCGATGCGGAATATTCCTGCAAATGTGCAGGCTTTTCCGCCCAAACTCTCGTTCAGACCCGTTTTCGGCAAAAATTCCTGCACTTTTGCAGTCTTTTCCCCTAATCGAGCCACTACAGCCGAAAATTCCTGGTCGAGTAGGCGGGGCCTTTCCTTCTCGGATTGTGCCCCATACCCCTCTCAGATCCGTACGTGCGCAATTCACGCATACGGCTCCTCACTTCGATCATT